>NZ_JBVJPE010000020.1:0-143935 GCF_055582805.1 Streptomyces sp. NPDC107498
CTGGCGTTGATTTTTGGCACGCTGTTGAGTTCTCAAGGTGCGGACGCTTCCTTCGGTCCCGATCTCCGGGCCCTCCGGGCGCTTCCTTCGTTTCCAGCTTAGCAGACCCGATTTCCGTTTCTGCCACCCGCTGGAGCGGGCTGCCGGAGTCGAAATTCGCTATTCGCGCTTTCCGTTCCCGGCGGGGTTGAACATTACCAGGCTTTCTCGGTCCCCCTGACCACGTCCCCTGCGAGCACGCAGAGGTGTAGACCACTGGGGTTAGGATCTGGCTTGATAGGTGCTGCCGACCCGCGACTCAAGGCCGCGTTGGGGTCAGGCAGGAGTACGACAGTACATCCCACCGTCAGTAGAGGCAAATCGTTCCGGTAGTCCCTAGCTCCGCACAATTGGTACGTCTCGTGCGGAACCGGGACTTCCCATGACATACGCTTCAGAACAGTATGCGCCGTCCAGGACAGGCAGTGACGGCGCCACACGATCTCCGCCCTTGGGAGGCTTCCCATGACAACCGTGACGTCGCCGCTTGCTGGACGCGCCATCGGTCTCGCCGCAGTTCCCGACCCGGTCTTCTCCGGTGCGATGGTCGGTCCCGGTACCGCCATCGATCCCGTACGTGAGCCCTCCGAGGCCGTCTCCCCCGTCGACGGGGTCATCGTCTCCCTGCACCCGCACGCCTTCGTCGTCGTCGACGACGAAGGACACGGCGTGCTGACGCACCTCGGCATCGACACCGTCCAGCTCAACGGGCAGGGCTTCGAGCTGCTCGTCGGCAAGGGCGACCGGGTGACGCGCGGGCAGGCCGTCGTCCGGTGGAACCCCGCCGGGGTCGAGGCCGCCGGCAAGTCCCCGATCTGTCCCGTCGTGGCTCTGGAGGCCACCGCGGACTCGCTCTCCGAGGTCGTCGAGGACGGCGACGTGAAGGCCGAAGACGTGCTCTTCGGCTGGCACTGAGCCGGTCCGTCCTCGTGACGACCGTGAGTTCGACATTCAACGCGGCGGCCGGGTCCGCCGCTCAATCGGAGACGGGTGAGATGGAGACAACGCTGCGAGGCGTCGGCGTCAGCCACGGAGTGGCGATCGGCGAGGTCCGGCACATGGGTACGGCCGTACTGGAGCCGCCCGCCAAGCAGGTCCCCCCGGACGAGGCGGAGCGCGAACAGGGGCGCGCCCGTCAGGCCGTGGAGGCCGTGGCCGCGGACCTGATCGCCCGGGGCAACCTGGCCGGTGGCGAGGCCCAGGCGGTGCTGGAGGCCCAGGCGATGATCGCCCAGGACCCGGAGCTCATCGCCGACGTCGACCGCCGGATCGCGGTCGGCAGCACGGCCGAGCGCGGCATCTACGACGCCTTCTCGCACTACCGCGAGCTGCTCGCGGGTGCCGGCGAGTACATGGCGGGCCGGGTCGCGGACCTGGACGACGTGCGGAACCGGATCGTCGCGCGGCTGCTCGGCGTGCCGATGCCGGGCGTGCCGGACAGCGACGAGCCGTACGTGCTGATCGCCCGGGACCTGGCGCCCGCCGACACGGCGCTGCTCGACCCGACGCTCGTGCTCGGGTTCGTGACGGAGGAGGGCGGGCCGACCAGCCACAGCGCGATCCTCGCGCGGGCGCTGGGCGTGCCGGCCATCGTGGCGCTGCCGGGCGCGGGTGAGCTGGCCGAGGGCACGCTCATCGCGGTCGACGGTTCCACCGGTGAGATCTTCGTGGAGCCGAGCGAGGAGAAGAAGGCGGAGCTGACGAAGGCGGCCGCCGAGCGCAAGGCCGCGCTGGCCACGTCCAGCGGCCCGGGCGCGACCTCCGACGGTCACAAGGTGCCGCTGCTGGCCAACGTCGGCGGTCCGGCGGACGTGCCCGCGGCGGTGGAGGCCGGCGCCGAGGGCGTCGGTCTGTTCCGTACGGAGTTCCTCTTCCTGGACGACAGCGAGAAGGCGCCGTCCGAGGAGAAGCAGGTCGAGGCGTACCGCCAGGTCCTCGAGGCGTTCCCCGAGGGTCGTGTGGTCGTGCGGGTGCTCGACGCGGGCGCCGACAAGCCGCTGGACTTCCTGACGCCGGCGGACGAGCCGAACCCGGCGCTCGGTGTGCGGGGGCTGCGGTCGCTGCTCGACCATCCGGAGGTGCTGCGGACGCAGTTGACCGCGCTGGCGAAGGCGGCCGAGGGGCTGCCGGTGTACCTCGAGGTCATGGCTCCGATGGTGGCCGACCGTACGGACGCGAAGGCGTTCGCCGACGCGTGCCGTGAGGCGGGGCTGCGGGCGAAGTTCGGTGCGATGGTCGAGATTCCCTCGGCCGCGCTGCGGGCGCGCTCGATCCTCCAGGAGGTCGAGTTCCTGTCGCTGGGGACCAACGACCTCGCGCAGTACACCTTCGCGGCCGACCGTCAGGTCGGTGCGGTGTCCCGGCTCCAGGACCCGTGGCAGCCGGCGCTGCTCGACCTGGTGGCGCTGTCCGCCGAGGCGGCCAAGGCCGAGGGCAAGAGCTGTGGTGTCTGTGGTGAGGCCGCTTCGGATCCGCTGCTCGCGTGTGTGCTGACGGGTCTGGGGGTCACCTCCCTGTCCATGGGTGCGGCGTCGATCCCGTACGTGCGGGCGACGCTCGCCAAGTACACGCTGGCGCAGTGCGAGCGGGCCGCGGCCGCGGCGCGGGCCGCGGACACGGCGCACGAGGCGCGGCTCGCCGCGCAGGCGGTGCTGTCCGGGGAGTGATCTCCCGAGGTGCTCGACGAAGGGGCTTTCCGTCACCTGGTGGTGGCGGGGAGCCCCTTCGTCGTGGGTGGGGTCAGTGGTGGGCGGGCCAGTCGTCGTCGGGGTCGGGGGCGAGGGGAAGGCCGGCGCGGTACTCGACGCCCGGTTCCGGGGAGAGGGGCTCGCCGGTGCGGGCGTCGGTGCAGTAGGCGGCGAAGACCTCGGCCTCGGTGAGCGGGGTGAGGGTGCCGTCGGTGAGGCGCCAGCCGTGGAGCCGGTCGGGGGCGTCGGGCGTGGTGGTGCGCAGGACGATTCCGCCGGGTGACGCGAGGGCGATGCCGGTGGCGAGCACGGCGGTGAACTCCGGTCCTGTGGCGTCCCCGGAGGGTGCGGGGCCGTGGGCGTGGAGGACGGCGAGGAGTTGGTCGTCGGCGGCCTGGACGCTGCAGACGAGGTGGTGGATGCCCGGTCCCGCGGCTTCGAGGAGTCGTAGGAGCAGTCGGCCCGCCCGCTCGTAGGCGGCTTTGCCGATGTCCTTGCCGCAGGTGGCGCAGTCTCCGGCGGTGGCGAGGACGGTGGTGGCGTACTCCCAGGTGGCCTGGCGGACGGCGGTGTCGACGAGCTCGGGGAGGAGGGTGGTGAGGGGCTGGCCGGTGTAGGTGACGTGGGCGCCGGTGGCGGCGAGGTGGGCGGTGAACCGGCTGCGGCTCGCGGGGTGGTCGGGGTCGGTGCCGGTCTCGGCGCACCAGGCCGCGTACTCCTCGGGGTCGAAGAGGGTGACGGTGGTGTGGCCGCCTCGGGTCGAGAGGGTTTTGAGGAGGGCCTCGACCTGCCGGAGGTAGGTGGCGTGGTCGTCGAAGGCGAAGGTCCGGTACCGGCGCATGGCGGCGAAGTCCTGTTCGTCGGCGAGGAGTCCGACGGTGCTGGGGACTTCGCGGCGCAGGGCGCGGCGGAGTCGTGCGGTGGTGGTGGCGGTGCGGGTCATGTCTCCCCCTGGTGACGCTCCGATCAGTGTTCACTCACCGTAACCTTCGCCACTGACAGTGACGGACCGGTGAGGCGCCGGCGGACGAAGTGGTTCTGGGCGGCGGTGGTGGCGACCAGGACGGCGCCGAGGAGGGGCCAGGCCAGGGGGCCCGCGGAGACGAGGCCGGTCATGAGGAGGGGGCCGGCGAAGCGCTGGGTGGACTGGGCGAGGCCGTGGACTCCGAGGTAGGCGCCCTGGGCGTCGTCGGGGGCGAGGGCGACGGAGATCTCCCAGGAGGCGATGGTGTGGATCATCTCGGCGAAGGTGAGGGCGACGGCGGCCGTGACGAGGGCGGCGATCGCGAGGGTGCGGCCACCCAGGGCGGAGACGGCGAGGGCGAGGGTGGCGACGGCGAAGAGGCCGGCGAGGGGGCCGAGCAGGCGGCGGGCGGCGTCGGTGGTGGTGCCGAAGCGGGAGAGGGGGACCTGGAAGAGCACGACCAGGGCGCTGTTGGCCACCATCAGGAGCGGGGCGAGGCCGACGGGGGCGTCGGTGGCGTGGACGATCCAGAGCGGCAGGGCGACTTGGAGGATCGAGTCGTGGAGGAAGAAGACGGCGTCACCGGTGGTGAAGGCGAGGAAGCCGCGGTCGCGCCAGGGGTTGGAGGGCTTGGTGGCGGGGGCCGGGTCGGTGGAGGCGGCGGCGACGCGGGAGGCGGTGGGGGTGGGGGGTTCGGCGCAGCGGAGGGTGAGGGCGGCCATCAGGAGGTAGGACAGAGCGTCGCCGACGAGCAGGAGCTGGAAGGCGGTGGTGGAGCCGACGGCGAGTGCGGCGGCTGCGCCGAGGCCGCCGAGGGTCCAGCCGATGTTGGAGGTGGTGCGGTTGACGGCCTGGTAGCGGATGCGGTCGGGGCCGGCGACGCGGGCCGCGTAGAGCTTGGTGAGGACGTTGGTGGCGCGGTCGGGGAGGGCGCCGGCCGCGGAGAAGAGGACGAGCAGCGCGTAGTCGTCGGTGGTGAGGAGGGCGAGGAGGGCGGCGGCACGGAGGAGTTGGGTGCAGATGATGACGCGGACGAGGGGGAAGCGGTCCGCGAGGCGGCCGCCGAGGGGGGCGCCCGCGATGCCCGCCGCGCCGGAGAGGGCGATGAGCAGGCCGACCTGGCCGAGGCCGAGGCCGGTGACGTAGGTGAAGTAGAGGGCCGTGGCCGTGGACCAGAGTCCGGTGCCGCACTTGTCGATGAAGCCGATGAGGAGCATGCGGCGGCCGTCGGTACCGCCGGGGATGCGTTCCTTGAGGGGCGGTCGGGCGGGTCGGACGGTGCTGCGGCTCATGGGTCCCCCTTGCCGATTTCTTTGTATTGATACATACTTGATTACGTGGCAGCACAATATGCGATCGAAGGGGCGACGGCCAAGGGGATTGCCGCGTCCGTGGAGCGGGGCGTGTCCGAGGGCGGGCTCGCTCCGGGCGACGCCCTCCCCCCGGTGCGGCGGCTCGCCGACGAGCTGGGGGTGAGTCCGGGGACCGTCGCCACGGCCTACAAGGAGCTGCGGCAGCGGGGGCTGATCGTCACCCGGGGCCGGGGCGGGACGGTGGTGGCCGAGGTGCCCTCGGCGGTCTCGCGGCGGCCCCCGCGCGTACCGCCCGGTCTGGTGGACCTGTCCGCAGGGTTTCCGGACCCGGCCTTCCTCCCCGTACTGCGGCCCCCGGCCGCCGTCGCCCCGGTGTACGGCTCCCATCGCGCCGCGCCCCGGCTCGCGCGTCTGGAGGTCCTGACCCGGACGTGGTTCGAGCGGGACGGGGTGCCGGCGGAGCACGTGACGTTCGCGCACGGCGCCCTGGACTGCATCGCGCGGCTCCTTTCGACGGAGCTGCGACCCGGGGACGCGGTGGCGGTGGAGGATCCCGGGTTCCACCACGTGCTCGACCTGGTGCCCGCGTTGGGGCTGCGGGCGGTCCCGGTGGCCGTGGACGGCGAGGGGCTCGTACCGGAGTCGCTGCGGGCCGCGCTGCGCGGCGGGGTGCGCGCGGTGGTGTGCAGTCCACGGGGGCAGTGTCCGACGGGGGCGTTCTTCACGCGCGCGCGGAGGGACGAACTGGTGGCGGTGCTCCGGGAGTTCCCCGAGGTGCTCGTCGTCGAGGACGATCACAACGCGGAGGTCGGCGGGGCCGCGGCGTACACGCTCGCGGCGGCGGGGCTCGACAGGTGGGCGCAGGTGCGGACCGTGTCGAAGCACCTCGGCATCGACCTGCGCTGGTCCGGGGTCGCGTGCGACGCGGTGACGCTGGCGCGGCACGACCGGCGGATGGTGATGACCTCGGGCTGGGTCAGTCACGTCCTGCAGGAGACGGTGGCCGGCCTCCTCGCCGACGAGGCCGTACGGGATCTGGTGGCGGCGGGCGAGGAGGCGTACGCGGAGCGGCGCGCGGCGCTGATCGGCGCGCTCGGCGCGCACCGGATCCGTGCGTTCGGGGCGAGCGGCCTGAACGTGTGGGTGCCCGTGCGGGACGAGTCGGCGGTGGTGAACGGACTGCGGACGCAGGGCTGGTGGGTCGCCGCCGGGACGCGGTTCCGCATCGCGGCCCCGCCGGCCGTGCGGATCACGACGGCCAGGCTCTCGGCCGCGGACGCTCCGCGCCTCGCGGCGGACTTCGCCGAGGTCCTGGGGGACGCGCAGGCGACGTACGGCGGGTGACGGTGCGTCGGCCGGCGCCGTGTCCGTGACGCGCGGACGCTCCGGGGAAGGCGTCGGCCCTCCCCGGAGCGTCCGGTCGGTGTCGGTTCAGCGGATGCGGAAGGCGTCGTGCTGGGTCTGGGTGAGGGTGTTGCCCCGGGCGTCGGTGAGTTCGGCGCGGAGCGAGACGGACCTGCCCGGGCCGGGGGTGCGGAATTCCGCCCGGCCGTCGTGGACCGGGACCCGGGTCCAGGTGGCGCCGTCGTCGACGGACGTCGACACCGTCAGGGAGCGGACGCCGGTTTCGGTGGCCGCGCCCTGAAGGGCGACCGGGACGCGGAGCCGGGTTCCCGCCGGGGCGGTGCCGTCCAGGGCGAGGTCGGGGGCGAAGCGGACGGTGCTGAGGGGGAGGGCCGTCGGGCGGGCGGTGGCGGCCGAGGTGAAGGTCCAGGAGGCGGTGACGCGTCCGCCGGCCGCCGTGCCGTCCCCTCGCGTCGCCGAGGCGGTCAGCCGGTACGAGGCCGCCCCGGGGGTGGTGGTGAACTCGGCGCGGCCGGGCTCGCCCCGGCGGGTGCCGATCAGGACGCCGTCGCGGTGGAGCGTGGTGGTCGCGGTGAGGAAGCGCGGTGCGCTCGGGGCGTGGCCGTCCCCGTCCGCGAGCAGCGGGAGGTCGAGCGCGATCCTGTCGCCGTTCCGGACGGCGGCCGGTCGGGCGCCGGGCCCGGTGTCGGGGGCGGGGCCGAAGACGGCGTTGTCGAAGGTGTGGGTGGTGGTCACGCCCGCGTGGACCGCGATTCCGTTCGCCTCGTAACGGTTGGGCGGTGTCCCGGGGGCGGCCGGGCCCGTGAAGGTGACGTCCCAGAGACCGCGCTCCGGGGTGACGAGGACGGTCGCGGTGGCGGGGAGACGAAGGGACTGGGCGAGGCCGACGGTGGGGCCCGCGCCGGGCTGGACGGAGACGGACCCGGTGCCGCCGGCGCCCCCGGGGGCGGCTCCCCGGATCTTCATGGTGGCCAGCCCGTCGGCCGCCGGGTGCCGGACGAGGCCGGTCAGGGCGCGGTCGGAGGTGAAGGTGTAGCCGAGCGCGTAATCGGCGCGGGCGCCGGACCAGTAGGTGTCGAACCACTCCTTGACCGAGCCCGGTTCGGACGCAGGGCCGAGGTGGGCCACGCGCAGGCCCTCGCGGGCCGTCATGATGTTCGCCGAACGGGTGGTCCCCTCGTGGGTGACCTCGACGAACCCGATGCCGTGCAGGCGGCGCGCCCCCGACTCCGGCGGACGGACGTCCACCGGGGCGGTCGTCCGGGCGTCGACGGTGACGGTCGTGTCGCCGTTCAGGTCCAGACGGGGCTGGACGACCCAGTCCGTCCCGGTGGCCGGATCGGGGCCGTACAGCGTGGAGTCGAGCAGGTAGCGCCCCTTGGGCAGGCGCACGGTGACCGTTCCGGACTCGTCGTGGGGAGAGGCCTCCTCCTGCGCGCCCGGGCCCGAGACGCCGGTCACGTGGGTGCGGTAGCCGCCGGTGGCGTGGCCCGCGCGGTCGAGGTGCCGGATCGTCAGCGTGTACGTCTCGGGGGCGCCGGACGCCACCGCGGCGGTCGGGGGCAGGGCGGGGAGGGTCGTGCCCGCGAGGACTCCGGCGAGGGCCAGGGAGCGCAGGACGGTGCGGCGGCCGGGGGTGCGGGGTCCGGAGGTGCCGTCGGACGTGCGGCTGTGTGCCGAGGAATCGTTCATGCCCAGCACTGCTCGCGGCGGGCGGGGCGTTCCCGTGACCTGGGCCACATCGGCAGGCAGGCGGTGGGGGCGGTCCTGTGGTCCAGGTCACGGGAACCCCGTCGAACCAGCGCCCAGTACGAGATGTGGAATCACCTATGAGAGATCGTTTCCGCGCCGGGGACCCCGCGGCGCTCGGCGAGGCGTACGACGAGCACGCGCGTGTGCTGTACCACTACGCCTATCGGGTGTGCGGGGACCGGGCGGCCGCGGAGGACGTCGTGTCCTCCGCGTTCCTGGAGGCCTGGCGCTGTCGGGGGAAGGTGCACGCCGACGGCGGCAGCCTGCGGCCGTGGCTGCTCGGCATCGCGACCAACATCATGCGCGGCGCGGCCCGCGAGGCGCGCAGGCGGGACGCCGCGCTCGCCAGGATCCCCGAGCGCGGCGTCCTGCCGGACTTCACCGACGACGTCCTCGCCCGGATGACGGACGGTGAGCAGATCCGCGCCGCCCGTGCCGCGCTCGGCGGGCTCAAACGGCGCGAGCGCGAGGTCTTCACGCTCGTGGTGTGGGCGGGGCTGGACTACGCCGCGGCCGGGGAGGCGCTTGGCATCCCGGTCGGCACCGTCCGCTCCCGGCTGTCCCGGGCCCGTGAACGGCTGCGGAGGCTCGCCGATGCCGAACTGCGCGCGGCGCGGCGCCGGGACCGGTCCGCCGCTGCCGCGGTCCGCTCGGCCGGGCGGCCCGCCGCCGGTGACGCCCCGGGCGGGGCGGACGGGGCGCGCTTCGCCGCCGAGGGCACACGCGGATCCGTCGCGGTGCCCGGAGCCTCCGGAGTGCCCGGAGTGCCCGGACCTTCTGCGGTGCCCGGGCCTCCCGCGGTGCCGGCGTCGTCGGCGGGCTCCGTGCCCGGCGCCTTGGCGGTGCCCGCGTCCGTGCCGGGGGCCGTGCCCTCGCCGGGCGTCGCGCCCGGGCACCGCGCGGTGCCGGCGTCCTCGTCCGGCGCCGTGTCCCAGCCCCTCGCCGCACCCGGCTCCCCCTCCGTCCGCTCGACCGTCCGCCCGGCCCTCGCGCCCCGACCCACCTCGGAGAACCAGGCATGAACGCCTTCGCCCCCCGCCCGCCGCGCGCCGACGCGGACGAGCTCCTGCGTGCCGAGCTCACCGAGCTGCTGCCCCCGCCTCCGGTGCCCGATCCGACGGCGGAGCGGAACCAGCACCTCAGGCAGGTCGTCCTGCGGACCGCCCTGGCCGACGGGGCCGGCGTGACCGCCCGTCCGGTGCGTGCGCGCCGGCCGCGCCAGGGGTTCAGGCTCGGCTGGATCGCCGCGCCGATGGCCGCCTGCGCGGTCGTCGCCGGCGTCGCCGTGCTCGCCCCCCGGGACGGGTCGACCGGTTCCCCGGGCCGCGTCTCGGCCGGGCGGCCCGCCTCGCCCGAGGCCGTGCGGTTCCTGTCCGGTGCCGCGCTCGCCGCGGCCGCCGCTCCCGCGCCGGACGCCCGGCCCGGTGGGTACGTCTACGTCAAGAGCCTCGTCGCCCACGCGGGGCGCGACGCGGCCGGCGGTCCCGCCGCGCTGCCGCCCGCGCACCAGCGGGAGGTGTGGCTCTCCGTCGACGGCAGCCGGCCCGGTCTGCTGCGCGAGCCCGGCGCCGCCGACACGGAACTCGGCGCCGCGGGACCGGTGTACGAGCTGGACGGTCCCGGCGCGACCCCCCGGAAGACCACCTTGGAGGCGGCGCCCCCGTCCGTCACGAACCCGACGCACGCGTACGTGGCGACCCTCCCCACGGACCCGGCGGCGCTGCTGCGCCTGATCCGGGACCAGACGCGCGCGGACGGGGGCGACGCCGATCAGCGGGCGTTCACCGCGATCGGGACCCTGCTCACCGAGACCTGGGCCCCGCCGGAGGTCACCGCCGCGCTGTACGGGGCGGCGGCGCGGATCCCCGGGGTGACCGTGCTGCCGTCCGCGAAGGACGCGGCCGGTCGCGAGGGCGTCGCCGTGGCCCGGGCCTCCCGCGGTGAGCAGACCCAGTGGGTCTTCGACCGGACGACGTCGGCGTTCCTCGGTGAGCGCACGGTCCTCACCGAGGACACGTCGGCCGGGCGGGCCGGGACGGTCCTCGGGGTCTCGGCCGTGCTCGCCAAGGCGGCCGCCCCCGCGCGCGGCGAGCTGCCGAAGGGCTGACCGGAAAAGGGCAGGGGCCCGCCGGTCCGGTCGGATCGGCGGGCCCCTGCCGTGTGTTCAGCCTCGGCGGTCGGCCGCGAGGGTCTCGTAGAAGTGCAGGAGGTCGAGGTCGTCGACCGAACCGGCGTTGACGGCCTTCGCCAGGGGGGTGCCCTGGAGGAGGCGCTTGACCGGGACCTCGATGCGCTTGCCCGTGAGGGTGTGCGGGACGCCCGGGACCTCGATGATCTCGTCGGGCACGTGGCGCGGGGAGAGTTCGCTGCGGATCGTCCGCTTGATGCGGTCGATCAGCTCCTCGTCCAGGGTGGCGCCGTCCACGAGGTGCACGAAGAGCGGCATCCAGTATCCGCCGTCCGGTTCCTCCAGGCCGATGACCAGGGACTCGCGGATCTCGGGGAGTCGCTCGACGGCCTCGTAGATGTCGGCGCTTCCCATCCGGACGCCCTGGCGGTTCAGGGTGGAGTCCGAGCGGCCGTGGATGACGACCGAGCCCCGGTCCGTGATCGTGATCCAGTCGCCGTGGCGCCAGACGCCCGGGAACATCTCGAAGTAGCTGTCGCGGTAGCGGCTGCCGTCGGGGTCGTTCCAGAAGTGGATCGGCATGGACGGCATGGGGTTGGTGACGACGAGCTCGCCGACCTCGCCGATCAGGGGCTTGCCGGAGGGGTCCCAGGACTGCAGGTCGGTGCCGAGCCCCGCGGCCTGGAGTTCGCCGATGTGGACGGGCAGCGTGGGGACGGCGCCCGCGAAGCAGGAGCAGACGTCCGTGCCGCCGCTGACGGAGGCGATCCACAGGTTCTCGCGGACCTCCTCGTGGAGCCAGCGGAAGCCGTCGGGGGGCAGCGGGGAACCGGTGGTGGCGACGCACTTCACGGCGGAGAGGTCGAAGTCCCGGCCGGGGTGGACCTCCGCCTTGGCGCAGGCCATCACGTACGCGGCGGAGGTGCCGTAGAGGGTGGCGCGGGTGCGTTCGGCGACCCGCCACTGGGCGGCGGTGTCGGGGTAGCCGGGACTTCCGTCGTACAGGACGACGGTCGTACCGGTGAGGAGGCCGGAGACGAGGAAGTTCCACATCATCCAGCCGGTGGAGGTGTACCAGAAGAACACGTCCTCGGGGCCGAGGTCGCAGTGCAGGCCCAGCTGCTTGACGTGCTCGACCAGGATGCCGCCCTGGGACTGCACGATCGCCTTCGGCAGGCCGGTCGTGCCCGAGGAGTACAGGACCCACAGCGGGTGCGCGAACGGCACCTGCTCGTAGACCGGCTCGACGTCCCCGGCGACCAGGTCGGACCAGGCGAGGGTGCCTTCGGGGGCCGGGGTGCCGAGGAGCGGGATGTGGACGACGGCGCGGAGGGTGGGCAGCTCGGCGCGCAGCTCGGCGACGGTGTCGCGGCGGTCGTGCTCCTTGCCGCCGTAACGGTAGCCGTCGACGGTGAAGAGGACGACCGGCTCGACCTGCTGGAAGCGGTCGAGGACGCTGCGGGCGCCGAAGTCGGGGGCGCAGGAGGTCCACACGGCGCCGACGGCGGCGGTGGCGAGGAGGGCGACGACGGACTGCGGGACGTTGGGCAGGTAGCCGCTGACGCGGTCGCCGGGGTTCACCCCGAGGGCGCGGAGCTCGGCGGCGAGGGAGCCGACCTGGCGGCGGAGTTCGCCCCAGGTGGTCGGCGTGGGCTCATGTGTCTCGTCCACATGGAGCAGGGCCGTGTCATGGGGTCGTTCGTCGGCGGCACGCAGGGCGTGCTCGGCGTAGTTGAGGGTGGCTCCGGGGAACCAGTCGGCGCCGGGCATGGAGCGGTCGCCGAGGACCCGCTCGTGCGGGGTGGAGAAGCGGAGGTCGAACCATTCGACGACGGCCTGCCAGAAGGCCTCGAGGTCCTCGACCGACCAGCGGTGGAGCGCCGGGTACCCGCCCTCCGCCGGGGCGCCGTGGTGCTCAGCGGCCCAGGCCTGGAAGCGGGTGACGGCGGCCGTGGCGATGCGTTCCTCGTCCGGCTGCCAGAGCGGCTCGGTCGGCGCTGCTGATGTCATTTGGGGCGGCTCCCTGGCTGTACGCGGGTCTGCGTGTGTCTCGCGCACGTGCTGGGGTGTGCGCGTGACGCGGCTGACAGGACGATGCCATGTGATCGTCGATCGCACCAGGTCTGCCCGCCCATGGTCGGGCAGTTGAACATGTGCTCCCACCACGGGTGAACGGCAGCTGAACGGAACCGGTTCGTGCTCCGGCGAGTGGCAGGGTGAGCTGCATGGACGGTCGTGAACTGGTGCGTTCGATGAAGGTGTTCGGTTCGGTGCAGGGCTTGCGTGCGGTGTGGTCGGCGTGGCGGCAGCGCCGTACGGACGTGTGGGGGCTGCCGCCCAGGGGGGCGGAGCGGGCCAGGGTGCCGGGGCTCGCGGTGCAGGCGGAGCCGGCTCCGGGCGGAGGAACCGTCCGGTTCGCCCGGTCCTCGCTCCGGATCCGCGTGTCCTCGGGCGGCACGGTGTTCTGGGGGTGGGACGGGGCGGGCCCGCTTCCCTCGTACGCCCTGGCGGGCGAGGCGCCCGACGCGGATCCGCGGGCCTCCCTCGAACCGGACACCGACGGCGGGTGGCGGATCGTGTCGGAGCGGGTGACGGTGACGGTCTCCCGGCACGGGGCGGTGGAGCTCCGGACCCCGGGCGGGGTGCTGCTCCGCCGGGACCTGCCGCCGCGCTGGTGGGAGCCCGTGACGGGCGAGGGCCCCGCGTCGGGTGCGGGCGGGGGTGCCGGGCCGGGGGCGTCGGGGGACGCGCGGTGGGTGCAGCGCAGCGAGGTGCCGGCCGACGCCCGGTTCTTCGGGCTCGGCGGACGGGCGGCGGGGCCGCGCCTGCGGGACGGCTCGTACCGGCTGTGGAACACCGATCCCCAGCGGGGTTTCGACCAGGGGGACGACCCGCTCTACCTGACCATGCCCGTCCAGTTCGTGGTCTCGGACGCCGGTACGCACCTGGCGTTCCACGACAACTCCTGGGACGGCCGGGTCACCCTGGCCGAGGGCGAGGAGGGGGCCGGTTCCGGGCACGACCGGCCGGGGACCAGTGAGGTGCGGATGACGGGCGGGCCGCTGCGCTGCTGGGTGGTCGTCGGCACCCCCGCGCGCGTCCTGCACGGCTGGGCGGCGCTGACCGGCGCTCCCGCGCTTCCGCCGTCCTGGGCGCTCGGGCCGCAGCACGCGCGCTGGGGCTTCGGCAGCGCGCGGGAGGTGCGGCGGGTGGTGGCCGGGTACCGGGAGCGGGGGCTGCCGCTGTCCGCCCTGCACCTGGACATCGATCACTACGACGGACACCGGGTCTTCACGGTCGACCGGGAGCGGTTCCCGGACCTGCCGGGGCTCGCGCAGGAGCTGCGGGAGCAGGGCGTGCGCCTGGTGTCGATCGTGGACCCGGCGGTGAAGGCCGAACCCGGCGACCCGGTGTACGACGGCGGCGCGGCGGCGGACGCCTTCCTCAAGGACGCGCGCGGCCAGGAGGCGCGCGGGGTGGTGTGGCCCGGCGAGTGCGCCTATCCGGACTTCACGGATCCCGCGGTACGGGAGTGGTGGGGCGGCCTGTACGAGGAGCGCCTCCGGCAGGGCTTCGCGGGGGTGTGGCACGACATGAACGAGCCGGTGTCCTTCGTCCCCTTCGGCGACCCGACGCTGCCCCGCTCGACGCGGCACGCGTTGGAGGGCCGGGGCGGCGACCACCGGGAGGCGCACAACGTGTACGGGCTCTCGATGGCCCGGGCCGGGTACGAGGGGCTGCGCCGGCTGCGCCCCGACGAGCGGCCCTTCCTCTTCTCGCGCTCCGGCTGGGCGGGCATGCAGCGGTACGGGGGCACGTGGTCGGGCGACGTGTCGACGGGGTGGCCGGGGCTGCGGGCCTCGCTCGCCCTCGTCCTGGGGCTGGGGCTGTGCGGGGTTCCGTACTCGGGGCCGGACGTGGGCGGTTTCGACGGCAGTCCCTCACCGGAACTGTTCCTGCGCTGGTACCAGTTGGGCGCGTGGCTTCCCTTCTTCCGCACGCACGCGGCGATCGACGCGGGGCGGCGGGAACCGTGGGAGTTCGGCCCCGAGGTCCTGGAGCACGCGCGCGTGGCGCTGGCCGAACGGGAGCGGCTGCGGCCGTACTTCATGACGCTGGCCCGGCTGGCCCGGATGACGGGCGCGCCGTACGTCCGGCCGGTGTGGTGGGGGACGCCCGAGGACCGGGCGCTGCGCGACTGCGAGGACGCGTTCCTGCTCGGCGACGCGCTGCTCGTGGCACCGGTGCTGACGCGGGGCGCGGGCCGGCGGGCGGTGAGGCTGCCGCGCGGGCGGTGGTACGACACGGCGACGGGGCGGGCGTACGAGGGTCCGGGGCAGGTGCTGCTCGACGCACCGCTCTCCCGGGTGCCGGTCCTGGCCCGGGCGGGCGCCGTGCTGCCCGTGCGGGGCGAGGGGGACGGGCTCGTCCTGGAGGTGTGGGCGCCCGCCGCGGGGCGGGCCGGTGGCGGGCTCGTCGTGCGGGACACCGGGGACGGCTGGGAGCCGGCCTCGATCGAGCGGTACCAGTCGCGGCTCGTGGACGGCCGGGTGGTGGTGGAGCGCGTCACGGACGACGGGGTGGAGGAGCCGGGGCTGCCGGTGGTGGTGCGGGGGTTGTGAGGGGGTGGATCCGGTAGGCGGAATCCAGTCCGGCGGATCCGGTCAAACGGGTCCAGCACCCGCCGCCGGTCACCCGTAAGCCCCGCCGAACCACTTCCGCACCGCTTCCGTGTGCAGCGGAAAGGCCAACTCCTCGGGCGCCGTGAGCACGTGGTGGCCGCTCGTCTCGTCCGTCGGGACCGACGGCGGGAGCTGTGCGGCCGGGCGGGGCGGGAGGAGGCCGAAGAGGAGGAGGTGGCCGGCCGGGGAGCTCAGCGCGTCGGCGAGGCGGACCTCCTCGGCCGAGGCGGGGATGCCGGTCTCCTCGCGCAGTTCGCGGGCGACGGCGGCGCGCCAGTCCTCGCCGTGGTCGATGAAGCCGCCGGGCAGCGCGACCCGGCCGCGCGCGGGTTCGATGGTGCGGGTGACGACCACGAGGCCGGTTCCCGGCCCGTCGGTGACGGGGAGGAGGGCGACGGCGACGGGCAGCGGGTTGCGGTAGGCGGTGTGGCCGCAGGCCGGGCAGGTGCGGGGCCAGCCGGCGTCGGGGAGGTGGGCGGCGCCGCAGGCGGAGCAGTGGGTGTCCTTCACGACCCGACCGTACGCGACCGCCCTTTCCCGGCGCTGCCGGAACTGGTAGACGGTGCGCATGACAGGACTCGCAACCGTTCTTCGCACCCTCGCCGTCACGGCCGCGGCCGGGGTGCTCGCCGTCACCGGGACCACCGTCGGAACCGCCGCGCCCGCTCCCCCGGCCCCGGCTTCGGCCACGCCGGAGCCCGAGGCGCCACCGGAGCCCGAGGCGCCACCGGAGCCCGAGGCGCCACGGGAGTTCGTGTCCCTGCGCTCCGTGGACCGGACGATCCTCCAGGAGATGCGCTACACGACCGAGCACAACTTCGTCGGCGGGCCGGTGGACGGCTACCGGCAGCCGCTGTGCATCCTGACCCGTCCGGCGGCCGAGGCGCTGCACCGCGCGCAGCTCCGGCTGCTCGCCCGGGGGTACACGCTGAAGGTGTACGACTGCTACCGGCCGCAGCGGGCCGTGGACCACTTCGTGCGCTGGGCGAAGGACCTGGAGGACGAGCGGATGAAGAAGGAGTTCTATCCGCTCGTCGACAAGTCGAGGCTGTTCGCGGACGGTTACATCGCGGAGAAGTCCGGCCACAGCCGGGGGTCGACGGTGGACCTCACGATCGTGCGGCTGCCGGCGGCGCCCACGCGCGCGTACGTGCCGGGTGAGGAGCTGGTGGAGTGCTGGGCGCCGCGGGCGGAGCGGTTCCCGGACAACTCGGTGGACATGGGGACCGGGTACGACTGCTTCGACACGCGCTCGCACACCGACGACCCGCGGATCCGGGGCGCGCAGCGGGCCAACCGGCAGCTGTTGGGGGGCGCGCTCGCCGAGCAGGGGTTCGTGAACCTGCCCGAGGAGTGGTGGCACTTCACCTTCGAGCCGGAGCCGTTCCCGGACACGTTCTTCGACTTCCCCGTGGCGCGGAGGTCGGTGGCCGGACACCGCGCCCTTCTCGGCTCCGACCGCCCGTGACATACTTCTGACGCTTCGTCAGATGACGGGAGGCCCCGATGGCACGGACGCGCAGACCGGTGGTGGCCGGGTGGTTCACCGACGACACCGTGCCGGAGGCGGAGTTCCGGCTGCTCGGCACCCGCTGCACGGCCTGCGCGTCGGTCTTCTTCCCGCGCGAGGACGACCGGTGCCGCAACCCCGGCTGCCCGGGCGGCGGCGAGCTGACCGAGGTCCCGCTCTCGCCGCGCGGCCGGGTCTGGTCGTACACCGACGGCCGGTACCGCCCGCCCGCCCCGTACGTCTCCGACCCGGAGGCGCCCTGGGAGCCGTACGCCCTCGTCGCCGTCGAGCTCGCGGCCGAGGCGATGGTGGTCCTCGGGCAGGCGGCGCCCGGCGTGACGACGGCCGACCTCGCCGTCGGGACCGAGGTCGAGGTGGTGCCGGGCGTCCTGAACGAGGACGAGCGGCACACCTGGACCACCTGGAACTGGCGGCCGGTCACCACGGCGGATCAGGAGGAGCGGTCGTGAACGACATCGCCGTGCTCGGTGCCGGGATGCACCCCTGGGGCAAATGGGGACGGAGCTTCGTCTCGTACGGGACGGCCGCCGCCCGCGCCGCGCTCGCCGACGCCGGTCTGCGGTGGTCCGACATCGGTTCGGTCGTCGGCGCCGACACCATGCGGTGCGGATACCCGGGGTACGTGGCGGGGGCGACCTTCGCGCAGGCCCTCGGCTGGCAGGGGGCGCGGGTCACCAGCGTGTACGCCGCCTGCGCCTCGGGCGCCCAGGCCATCGGCACCGCCCGGGCCCAGATCCTGGCGGGGCTCGCGGACGTGGTCCTGGTCGTCGGGGCGGACTCGACGCCGAAGGGGTTCCTCGCCCCGGCCGGCGGCGAGCGGCCCGGCGACCCGGACTGGCTGCGGTTCCGGGTGCTCGGGGCGACCAACCCGGCGTACTTCGCGCTCTACGCGCGCCGCAGGATGGCGCTGTACGGCGACACGATCGAGGACTTCGCCCGCGTGAAGGTGAAGAACGCGGCGGCCGGCGCGCTCAACCCGCTGGCCCGCTACCGCGGGCGGGTGTCCGCCGAGGAGGTCGCGGCCTCCCCCGTCGTCGCCGATCCGCTGCGGCTCCTCGACATCTGCGCCACCTCGGACGGCGGCGCCGCGCTCGTCCTGTCGGGCATGGAGTTCGCACGCCGGCACGGGCGCCCCGACCCGGTCCGGATCCGGGCGGTGTCCACCGTCTCCCCCACGTATCCCAGGGCGGTGCTCGACCTGCCCGACATCGCGACCGACTCGGCGGCGGCCGTCTCCCCCGCCCCGCACGCCTTCCGCGCCTCGATCGCCCGCGCGGCCTACGAGGAGGCGGGGCTCGGGCCCGAGGACCTGTCCCTCGCGGAGGTGTACGACCTGTCCACCGCCCTGGAACTGGAGTGGTACGAGGACATCGGGCTCTGCCCGCGGGGCGAGGGCGCCAAGCTGCTGCGGGAGGGCGCCACGGCCCTCGGCGGGCGCCTGCCGGTCAACACCAGCGGCGGTCTCGGCTCCTTCGGGGAGGCGGTGCCCGCCCAGGCGATCGCGCAGGTCTGCGAGCTGACCTGGCAGCTGCGCGGCACGGCGGGCGACCGGCAGGTGCCGGGGGCGAGCGCCGGGATCACCGCGAACCAGGGCCTCTTCGGGCACGGTTCGGCGGTGGTGGCGGTGCGCTGAGCACCGCCGTGCCCCGCCACCGCCATGCCGTCAGGCCGTGCCCCGCCACCGCCGCGCCGGCACCGTCGTGCCACCGCCGTCGTGTCGTCAGGCCGTGCCCTCAGGTCGTCGCGGTCGAAGGAGTCCGGTCCGCGAGGACCAGGGCGTGCTGGACGACCGCCACGAGGACGTCCTTCACGGACTCGCGGTCCCGGGCGTCGCACATCAGCAGCTCCACCTCGGGGTCCAGGTCGAGCGCGCCGCGCACGCTCTCCGCCGGGAACCGCTGGGCGCCCTCGAAGCAGTTGACGGCCACCGTGAACGGGATGCCGCGCCGCTCGAAGTAGTCGATGGCGGCGAAGCTGTCCTCCAGGCGGCGGGTGTCCGCGAGGACGACCGCGCCCAGGGCTCCCTGGGCCAGCTCGTCCCACAGGAACCAGAAGCGGTCCTGCCCCGGGGTGCCGAAGAGATAGAGGACGAGGTCCTCGCGGAGCGTGATCCGGCCGAAGTCCATGGCGACCGTGGTGGTCGTCTTGGACTCGACGCCGTGCAGGTCGTCGACGGGCCGCCCCGCCTCGGTGAGGACCTCCTCGGTCCGCAGGGGCCTGATCTCGCTGACCGCGCCCACCAGCGTCGTCTTGCCGACCCCGAACCCGCCCGCGACGAGGATCTTCAGGGTCACCGGTTCGACGAAGGGCTTCTTGCGGCTAGAGCGCCCGAAGGCCATTGATCACCTCGCGAAGGATGCTCACGTCCGGCAGCTCGGCCGGCGGAACGGGGCGGGTCACATGGACGAGTTCGTCCTCGACGAGGTCGCCGACGAGGACCCGCACCACCCCGACGGGGAGGTCGAGTCCGGCGGCGAGCTCGGCGATCGACTGGGGCTGCTCGGAGCAGCGTTCGACGATCTCCACGTGTTCCGGGGAGAGCGTCTGGTCCCGGCCGGGATCGTCGGCGGCGGGCTCGGGAACGACCACCGCGATCAGGTCGAGCCGGTGGCGGGTGGCGGCGCTCGTCCGGCCGCGGGTCATCGCGTACGGACGGACCACCGGCCCGGCCTCGTCGTCGAACCAGTGGTGGGGGCCGGGGGTCTGGCCCCCTTCCCGCCGGCTGCGCTCGGCTTCGTCACTCATGTCGTCCCACTCACCCTCCCGAGGGCAGGCCGGTCCGGGGAGCCGTCGTGAGGTGGGCCCCGACCCGCTTCACCATCAGCGTCATCTCGTAGGCGACCTGGCCGACGTCCGAGTCGGCGTCCGCGAGCACCGCGAGGCAGCTGCCGTCGCCGGCGGCGGTGACGAAGAGGAAGGCGTCCTCCAGCTCGACGACCGTCTGGCGGACCTTGCCGGCCTCGAAGTGGCGGCCGACGCCCTTGGCGAGGCTGTGGAAGCCGGAGGCCACGGCGGCGAGGTGCTCGCCGTCCTCCCGGGTCAGCTCCTGGGAGGCACCGGTGGGAAGTCCGTCGCTGGAGAGCACCAGGGCCTTGCGGATGGAGCCGACGCGCTGGACGAGCTCGTCGAGGAGCCAGTTCAGCTCGCCGTTTCCGTGTCCGTGTCCGGAGGTCGTGCTGGGTGCTGCGGCGTTCGGTGCGGTCATCGACCGTCCCCCTCGGGTGTCGTTCCTGGTGCTGTCGGGTCGTCCGGCTCTGTGGTGTCCCGCCTGCCGCGCTGCCAGCCGCGCTGCATGGCGGCCATGCGGGCGCGCACCTCCTCGGCGTCGCGCTCGAAGGAGTCGGGCCCCTCGGACCGCGCCGCGGTGCCCGTACGGGCACCGGCGCGGGTTCCCCTCCCCCGGTCGGCCGGGCCCTCGGCCTCGCGCAGCTGGGGCGCGAGGCTGGCCTGGCGGACGCGGCGGGGCAGGCCGCCGAACGGCTCCGGGCCCTCCGGCGGCACGGGCCCCTCCGGCGGTACGGGTCCTTCCGGCGGCACGGGGACGAGGACGGGACCGGCGCCCGGCCCCGGCAGGGTGCCCCGCCCGTCGCCGTGCGGGTGCCCCGGCCGGCCTCCGTGCGGGTGCCCCGGCCCGTCGCCGGCCCGGGCTCCGCGCCGGTCGTCCTGCGGGAGGTCCGTCCGGTGCTCCTGCGGATGCGCGCGGTCCGGCTGCGGCTGGGCGCGGTCGGCCTGGGCGTGGGTGCGGCCCGGCTGCGGGTGCGCGCGGTCCGGCTGGGCGTGGGCGCCGTCCGGCCCGTCGAGGCGGCGGCCGTGGTCCACGACGAGCGTCGGGGTGCGGCGGCGCGGCAGCCGCACGGGCCCGAGGGGCGTGCCGTCGGCGGACGCGTCCTGCTCGCCGCGGCCCGTCGTCCGGTCCGGGGCCTGCTCGTGCTGCTCGCCGGCGGGCGCGAGCCCGGTGCGGCGCCGGGGCCGGAAGAGGCCGCCGCGCTCGCTGTCGCTGTCGAGGAGGTCCGCGGACCGGTCGAGGAGGACGTCGAGGTCCTCGGTGCCGAGCGGTGCCTCCAGCTCGACGGGGCCGTCCAGCGGTCCGGGCGCCTCGGTCACGTCGGGGACCTTCGTGAGGGCCGGCCTGCGGGTGGGCAGGGCGCCGCCGGCCGGGGCGTCGTCGGTCCGCCCCGGCCGCTCCAGGGTCTTGCGGTCGAGCCGGAACCCGGCTCCCTGGGTCTCGGGCGCGTCGGTGAGCAGCGCGGCCGGGATGAAGACGACCGCGGTGGTCCCGCCGTACGGGGAGGTCTGGAGCGAGACCCGGACGTTCTGGCGCTGGGCGAGCCGGCTGACGACGAAGAGGCCGAGCCGGTCGGTGTCCGAGAGCTCGAACTCGGGGGTCTCGGCGAGCCGGAGGTTGGCGTCGAGCAGGGCGTCGGGGTTCATGCCGAGGCCGCGGTCGTGGATCTCCAGGGTGAAGCCGTTGGCGACCCGCTCGCCGAGGACCTGGACGGCGGTGTGCGGGGGCGAGTACACCGTGGCGTTCTCGAGGAGTTCGGCGATGAGGTGGGTGAGGTCCGCGACGGCGGGGCCGCCCACGCCGAGGCGGGGCAGGCGGCGCACCTCGATCCGCTCGTAGTCCTCGACCTCGGCGACGGCGGCGCGGACCACGTCCATGAGTTGGACGGGCTTGCGCCACTGGCGGGAGGGGGCGGCGCCGGACAGGATGACGAGGCCCTCGGCGTGCCGGCGCATGCGGGTGGTGAGGTGGTCGAGGCGGAAGAGGTCGGCCAGCTCGTCGGTGTCCTCCGTGCGCCGCTCCATGGTGTCGAGGAGGGTCAGCTGGCGGTGGAGCAGGACCTGGTTGCGGCGGGCGAGGTTGACGAACACCTCGGAGACGCCGCGGCGCAGTTCCGCCTGCTTGACGGCGGCCTCGACGGCGGCGCGCTGGAGGGTGTTGAGGGCCTGGCCGACCTGGCCGACCTCGTCCTCCCCGTACCGCAGGTGGGGCACCTCGGTCCCGACGTCGACCTGCTCGCCGGCGGCGAGACGGCGCATGACGCTGGGCAGCCGGACGCCGGAGACCTCCTGGGCCTCCTTCTGCAGGCGGCGCAGGTCGCGGACGAGTTCGCGGCCGACGCGGACGGAGATGAAGATCGAGGCGAGCAGGGCGAGGAAGCCGAGGACGCCGGCGACGCCGACCTTGAGGAGGACGCTGTACGCGGCGGGCCGGACGCGGTCCTGGTAGCGGTCGCCCGCGGCGGTGTTCTCGCGGGCGAGGTCGTCGAGGACGGGGCCGACCTGGTCCTGCCAGCGCGCGGCGGTGATGGCGCGGGGCTTGCCGGTGGGGCCCTCTTCGACGATCGCGTTCTCGGCGGTGCGCAGCGGCAGGGTGTCGGGGCTGCGCCAGTACTTCTCGAAGCGCTCGCGCTCGGCGGCGGGCAGGAGTTCGAGGTTGACCTCGTAGAACTGCTCGCGGTTGGCGACGAGGTCGGATATCGCGCGTATCTCCTCGGCGGTGACGCGGTCCGCGACGAGCGCGGAGAGGACGAGGGCGTCCTCGCGGGAGAGCAGCTCCCGCGCGCGCGTGACGCCGACGAGGGCGCGGCCCTGCTTGTCCATCTCCACGTTCTCGAGGGCGTGGAGGGTGATGAGGAAGCTGTAGCAGGGGTCGACGAGCCGGTTGTAGAACTCGAGGGCCTGCATGCGGCCGATGCCGCGGTCCTCGACGGAGCGGCGCAGCGAGGCGAGGCCGTCGAGCGCGTCGAGGAGGGAGTTGAGCCGTTGGGTGGTGACGGGCCGCATCTCCTCGCGCACGCCGGAGTCGGCGGCGTTGGCGCGGATGCGGGCGATCTGCCGGTCGGTGGCGCGGCGGGTCTCGCGCAGGGAGGCGAGGGCGTTGGAGCCACGGGGGTCGGCGAGGTAGATGAGCGACTGCCGGCGTTCGATCTGGATGACCCGGGCGGTGTCCTCCAGGGGGTAGCCGACCTTGTCGACGATGTAGCCGACGTCGAGGAGCTGGTCGGCCTCGCGGCCGGTCAGGACCGTGGCGAAACCCCACAGGCCGGTGAGGGAGACGAGCGGTACGAGCAGCAACGCCACGATCTTCCTGCGGATGGTCTTCCCGCGAAAGCGCATGGCCTCCCCCAGCTCGGCCTCCGTTGCGCCACGGAGGCCCTTCACGTTCGTGACCACCGGCGTCAACACGCGGCGTCAACCTTGAATTTCAACAAACGGCGGCGTGAGCCTACTACTGCATCACGGCCACCCCGAAGGCATGTCCGAGCGATTTTCAGCCTGTCGAGTGAGCCGTGATCATGAGATGTCCTGGTATCGCTGGAGTTGGGATCGACCACTGTGGCGTAGGACACCTGATGGCGTGCCATTTCTCCGGCCTGCACGGATGGCTGGAACTGTCCGTTCCGTCGGTGCGTGGATCTTGTTTCCCCTCGACCGGGCGAAACCTTTTCCCTCTCACGTGCGTCAATAGGAACGGGGAGGGCTCTGTCCGTGTAAAGGCGCTCAAGACGGGCACCCGACCCTGAAGTCGTTCAGTGGTGGGGAGTGACGGGACAATGGAACACGAGGCGCGGTCGGCGCGGCAGTTGTGGGTGGAGGAGGAGCGGGGCCGACGGCGGATGCCCGATCCGGTGCGCAACGCCGCCGTGCGGGCCGTGATGATCACGTCGGTGACGCTCATCCAGGCCGTGGTGGCCTTCTTCTGTACGGTCGCGGGCGCGTGGCTGGCGTTTCCGGTGACGATCACCGCGGTGGTGTCGACGGTCGTGGCCACCTGGAGCGTTCTCGACGTCTGGATCACCCGCCAGGTGTGGCGCCAGCGCAACGGCGTGGTGTCGGAGCCGAGCAGCACGGCCCGTCCGCCCGTACGGGCGCGGCGCGACGCGGGCCGGACGGAGACGGCGCCGCTGTCCGAAGCGGCGTGAAGGGCGCCGAAACGGTTCGGACGACGGTGAGCGGCCCACCCCCTTCGAAGGGGGTGGGCCGCTCACCGTCGTCCGAACCGGGACCCGGGCCTACACCTCGACCGTCGCAGTCGTGTCGTCGGGCTGGTGGCGGCGGAACATCCGCGTCGCCGTGATCTCGCCGTGGATCGTCTCCCCCTCCGCGGTCGGCTGCGGCAGCCCGGGGCGCAGGTGCTCCTCCACGCTGATGTACTTCAGGCCGGCCCGCAGGTCCGCGTCGTTGCGCAGCCGGATCACCAGCGGGAACTCGGCGAGCGCGGTCGTGTCGAACAGGCCCGTCGTGTAGAGCAGCTGGACGCCCAGCGCGTCCGACACGGCCCGCTGGAGCTCCAGGAGGTACGTGGCGTTGGCACGGCCGATCGGATTGTCGAGGAACAGCGTGCCCGCGTGCCGGTGCTTGTCGCGGCCCCGGTCGTTGGAGCGGAGCGCCGCCATCGTGCAGTACAGGGCGATGGCCGCGGTGAGCAGCTGGCCGCCGGAGAAGACGTCGCCCATCTGCCCGACGGGGACCCGCTCGGCGCGCAGCACCGCGTCCGGCTTGAGGATCTCGACCGAGACGCCCTTGGGTTCGAGCGCCGCCTGGACGCCCCGGAGCAGCAGGGACATCCCGTCGCGCCGCAGATCGGAGTTCTTCCTCACCGCCGCGCGGGTCGCCTCGTCGACGACCTCGCCGAGCCGCTCGGCGAGCGTGGCCTGGTCGGGCTCCTCGAAGCGGATCCGCAGGAACTCCTGGCCCGACCACTCCCCGAGGCCCTCGGGGAGCCGGGAGAGCCGCTGGGCGGAGCGGAGCGTCGCGAGCGAGGACTCCACGAGGCCCCGCAGCCGGTCCACGATCGAGTCCCGGTTGCGCTCCAGCTGCTCCAGCTCGTCGGTGAGGACCCGCAGCCGGGGCGCGAAGGCCTCGGCCCACTTGGCGGCGTGCTCGGGCAGCGCGGACGCCGGCAGTTCGCGGATCTGCTGGCGGGCGGGGGTGCGGACCTGCTCGTAGCGGGTGGAGTTGGCGTGCCGGACGAGGATGTCGCTCGCCTCGCGGACGGCCGCGTCGGCGGCGGACAGCTCGGCGGTGCAGGCGCGCAGGGCGCGACGCGCCTCGCCGGCCGTCGTGCGGGCCTCCTCCAGGCTGCCCGGGTACGGCTCGGTCTCCTCCCGCTCCTCGTCCGCGTGGTCGCGGAGCAGGTCGCGCAGCAGGGCCGCCGTCTCGTCGAAGCCGCCGGCCGCGTCCTCGGCGGTCCTGTGGTCCCGGAGCAGTCCGGCATGGGCGGCCCGTGCCGCCTCCAGGGCGTCGGTGCGGGAGGCGAGTTCGGCGGTCGCGGTACGGAGCAGCGCCTGGGCCCGCTCGGCGTCGGCGGGCACCAGTTCCTCGGGCAGCTCGGTGTGCGCCCCGCCGTCCTCGGGGGCCAGGCGCTCGGCCTCGCCGCGGAGCCGGCCGAGCTTCTCGCTCGCCTCCGAGGCACGGGTCTCCAGCATCTGGACCAGGGCCTCGGCGCGGGCGACGGCCGCCTGCCGGGAGGGGCCGTCGGCGCCGTCGGTGGACTCCAGGAGCTGTTCGGCGCGGGTGCGGACCTTGTTGGTGAGGCGGTCGAGCTCGGCGAGGGCGGCGGACTCGTCGCTCTCGGCGCGGGCCTGCTCGGCGCGCAGGTCGGCGCCGACGCCGACCTTCTCGTACAGCTGGGACGCGGCCCGGTAGGCCTCGCGGAGGGTGGGGAGCGCCGCGCGGGGGGCGGCCGGGTCCACCTCGGGGAGGGTGTCGGGGGCGCCGGCGATCTCGGCGCGTTCGGCCCGCAGGGCGCGGGCGGTGCGGTGGGCGTCGTCGGCGGCGCGCTGGGCCGCGCGGCGGTCCTCGTCGGCGGCACGCGCGCGCTCCAGGCAGGTCTGGGCGCGGGCCTCGGCCTCGGTGGCCTCGTCGGCGAGCTCGCGGAGCTTCGCCTGCCAGGCGGACCGCTCGCGCAGCCGGAACGCGAGGCCCGCGAGCGCGTCGGCGACCCGGCGGGCCCGCTGGGCGGCCTCCTGTCGCTCGTCCCGGAGCCGGGCGGCCTCCGCGGCGGTCTCGTCGGCCTCCGTACGGGCCGCGCGGGCTTCGTCGAGGGCGGCGGCCGCGGCCTCGGCGGTCTCGCGGGCGGTCGTGGCGACGGACGCGAGCTCGGCGAGCATCCCGAAGGGGCAGTCGGCGCGCCAGGCGCCGATCCGGGACGCGAGGGCGCGGTCGCCGGCGAGGCGGGCGGCGAGGGTGCGGATCTCCTCGTCGCGGGCGGCGGCGCGGGCGCGCAGCGCGTGCCGCTCCTCGTCGGCCGCGTGCTCGTCGTGCATGGCCGGGTTCGGCGGCACGAGGAAAACGCCGCTGTCCCCGGCCGGCTCCCTCGCGGGCACGGGGGCGAGGAGGGCGGCGGCGGTGCCGACGGCGACGGCGGAGCGGGGCAGCAGGGCGGCGGTGCCGAGGACCTCGCGGGCGCGCCCGTACGAGACGGGGTCGGTGATCACGACGCCGTCGACGAGCTCGGGGCGGGCGGCGAGCACGCGCGCGTGGTCGGCCGGGTCGACGGCCTGGGCGAGGTAGCGCCAGCCGGGGAGGGCGGGGATGCCGTGCTCGCCGAGGTACTCGACGGTGGCGAGGACGTCGGGGCCGGGCGGCAGCAGGCCGCCGTCGCCGAGGGCGCCGAGGATGCGGGAGTCGTCGGCGGCGGCGGTGCGCAGCTCGAAGAGCCGGCTCTCGGCGGAGGCGACGGCCTGGTCGAGCAGGCCGCGCAGCTCGTCGGCGTACCGGTCGAACTCGGTGACGGTGAGCGGTCCCTGGGGCGCGGTCCCCGAGCCCTCGTCCTCCTCGGGAGCCCCGGCTTCGGGGCCGGCGGCGCGCTGGCCCGGGAGGGGGGACCCGGAGGAGGGCAGGCTCAGGAGTTCGGCGAGGCGCTCCTCGGAGGCGAGGGCCTCGGCGGCGCGGCGCTCCGCGTCGTAGGCGTTCCCGGCGGCCTCGGCGGCGTCCGCGGCGCGGGCGGCGGCGAGTTCGGCGCGGGATTCGGCGCCGGCGGTCTCACGCGCGCGTTCGGCCGCGGTGCGGGCGGCCTCGCGGGCCGTGTCCCAGGCGGCGACGGTCGTCTTCTCGGCGTCGCTCGCGGCGAGGGCGGCGCGGGCCGGGTCGGCGTCCGGGGCGGTGTCGTCGAGCCAGCCGGCCCGGACGGCCTCGGCGGTCTCCTGTTCGACCTCGGCGAGCCGCTGGCGCAGGTGGCCGGCCTCGCTGCGGGCCCGCTGGGCCTCGGTGGCGGCGGCGGTGGCGTCCCGGTGGGCGGTCTCGCCCGCGTCCTGGAGGGCGGTGGAGCGTTCCTCCTCCTCGGCCGCGTGGCGCTCGCCCTCCTCGGCGGCGGCGGCGAGGGCCCGTACGAGGTCGGCGGCGGCCTCGGCGCGGGCGGCCAGGGCGGGGGCGGCGTCGCGCTCGGCCTCGCGGATGGCGGCGGCCACGCGCGCGGAGCGGTCGCCGGCGGCCCGGTGCCGGAGCACGGCCTCGGCCGCCTGCCAGGCGGAGTGCAGGGTGCGGGCGTCGGTGAGTTCGCGGCGCTGGGCGGCGGCGCCCTTCTCGGCGGCGGTCAGCGCCAGGGAGGCGTGCCGGTAGGCGAGTTCGGCGGCGATGAGGGAGCTGCGGCTCCTGGCCGTCTCGGCCTCGGCCACGGCGTGCCCGGCCGAGGTGACCTGCTGGGCGAGTTCGGCGGCGCGGGCGCGCTCCTCGGCGGCGCGGGCGGAGAGCCGGCGGGCGAGCGTGCGGGTGCGGCGCTCGGCGCCCGCGTGGACCTCGCGCGCGTGGGCGCGGGTCCCGGCGGCCTCGACGATCCGGCCGAGGAGGTCGACGGAGCCGGCCGTGAAGTCGCGCTCGGCGGTCAGTTCGGCGCGGCGGCCGAGCTTGTTGCCGAAGCCGCCGACGAGGTCCGCGAGGCCGTCGGTGTCACGGGTGTCGGTGACGGCGCGCAGCAGCAGGTCGGTGAAGTCGGAGTCCTTCTTGACCGCGAAGAGGCCGGCGGCCTCGCCCTCGTCGGCGTTCATCTCGCGCTGGTAGCGGAAGAGTTCGGGGTCGAGGCCGAGGTCGCCGAGGTGCTCGTTCCAGCGGTCGTGGATCTCCTCCCAGACCACCTCCAGGTGCGGGTACGCCTTCCCGGCCTCGGTGAGCGCGTCGCGGAAGCCCTTCATGGTGCGGCGGCGGCCGGTGGCGCCGGAGGCGCCCTCGACGGACGGGCGGACGGAGGTCGCCTCGGCGACGGGGAGGTTGTCCAGGCTGAGTCCGGGGCCGGGGCGGAAGGAGTACCAGGCCTCGGCGAACTTCCTCGGGTCGTTCGAGACCTGGCGGCCGCGCCACTCGCTGGCCTTGCCGACGACGACGAGTTCGCCGGTGAGGGTGTGCTGCCACTCCAGGGCCACGTGGCCGCAGTCGTCGGCCAGGAGGAACTTGCGCAGCACGCCGGAGCTGGCGCCGCCGAGGGTGTTGCGGTGACCGGGGAGCATGACCGAGAAGATCAGCTTGAGGAGGACGGACTTGCCGCCGCCGTTCTCCAGGAAGAGCACGCCCGCGGGGGCCGGACGGCGCGGCGGGCCGGCCGGCTCCTCCTCGAAGAACTCCGCCTGGGCGGGGGCGGGGTGGGGCACGGGTGCGCCGACTCCGCGCAGGTCCAGAACGGTGTCGGCGTAGCGCGCACCGGCGGGACCGATGGAGTAGAGGCGGACCCGGGACAGCTCGTACATGGCGAGGGACTCTCGTGCTCGTCGTGCTCAGGAAGGTCGGATGCGCGGGGAGGTCACGCGGGGTGGTCACGCATGGAACGGCAGGCCCGCGTCGGCGGCGAGTTCCAGGTCGTCGCCCTCGGGCGGCGGCAGGAGGGTCGCGGAGCCGTCGCTGACGGGGACGACGCCGAGGTCGAGGAGCTCGGCCATGGCGGCGGAGCCGGCCATGTCGCGGACCTGGAGCTGGTAGCGGGCGGTGGTGCGGTAGGAGCCGCCGCCCTCGTCGCCGGTGCGCTGGAGGAAGCCGGAGTCGGTGAGGAAGGCTGCGGCCTTGCCGACGATGCCGGTGGTGGAACCGGCGAGGCGGCGGGCGTCCTTGGTGGCTCCGGTGGCGCTGCGGCGGGCGTAGGTCCGCCAGGCGGCCTCCAGGCCGGGGGCGTCGGAGGCCGGGTCGGTGTTCTCGCCCTGCTCCTCGGCGCGCTGTTCGAGGCGCAGGCAGGCCTGGCGCACGAAGGCGTCGACGCCGTTGACCGTGAGCCGGCCGATGTAGGCGTCGTCGGCGAGGTCCTCGGGCCGGGGGAAGGCCATGGCGGCGACCGCGAGGTGGGCGAGGCCGTGCAGGAAGCGGTCGGCGGAGTCCGTGGAGGCGCGGCGGGCGTAGTCGCCCATGCGGACGGCGAAGACGGAGTCCTCGCCCGCGGTGACGGCCATGCCGGCGCGCGGGGACACCTCCAGGACGACGAGTCCGAGGCCGGTGGCGACGGCGTCGGCGAGGCGCGCGAAGGCGGGGTCCTCGCGGTAGCGGCGCAGGAGCTCGGTGTACTCGGCGTCGCGGGCCGGGAGCAGCTTGGGCTGGAGGCCGAAGGAGACGAGCCGGGCGGCGTCGGCGGCGTCCGCGGGGGTGACGGCGGGGGCGGTGGACGCGGCCGGGGGCTGCGGGGGCTCCTGCTCGCTCCACGCGTCGGTGTACTCGGCGTGGGTTTCGCTCACGGCTGGGGCTCCTCGGTACGGCTCTCGGTCGGTACGGCGCGGGGGGCGGGTCGGGGCACGGGCAGCGGGACGGGGGTGACGGCCGCCGGTGCGGCGGCGGGGCCGGGGCGGTCGGCGGGCGCGGGCGGTGCGTCCGTGAGCCGCACGGCGCGCACCGACGGCAGGTCCCGGCGTCGCGCGGGCGGGGTCCGGGCCGGTTCCGGCACCGACACGGTCCCGAACCGCGGCCGCCCGGCGGCCGCGGGCGCCTCCCGGTCGTGCCCGGGCCCGGGCACGGCCTCGGGCTCCGGCTCGCGTACGGGCTCGGGCTCAGGGTCGGGCACGGCCTCGCGTACGGGCTCGGGCACGGGCTCCGACTCACGTACGGGCCCGGGCTCAGGGTCGGGCACGGGCTCCGACTCACGCACGGGCCCGGGCTCAGGGTCGGGCACGGGCTCCGACTCACGTACGGGCCCGGGCTCAGGGTCGGGCACGGGCACAGGCTCCGACTCACGCACGGGCTCGGTCTCCGGCTCGGGATCCGGCAGCGGCTCGCCCGCGGACCCGGTCTCCGGCACCGGAGCGGGGCCGTCGGTGGGGGTCGGCGCGTCGGGGAGGGCCGGGTCGGTGGCGGGGGCCGGGGGGACGACGGTCACGAGGCCTCCGTGCGGTCCGCGGCCATGCCGGCCGCGTCGAGCATCGCCGTGCCGACGACGAGGTCGGCGCCGCCGAACTCGGGGTCGTCGAGCGGGGTGCCGTCGTCGACGGCGAAGAGGAGGCGCTCCTCGCCCTGGCGGTAGGCGGTGCCGACCGGGGGGCTCGCCGCGTGGACGGCGAGGAGGGCGACGAGGTACGGAAGGTCGGGGTCGAGGCGGCGGGCCTCGGCGAGCAGCCCGGAGAGGCGGCGCGGGGCGTCGTGCTCCAGGTCGAGCAGGCGCATGGCGCTCGCGAGCTGCTCCTCGCTGAAGCGGGAGTCGTCGGGGGTGGCGATGAGGTCCGGCTCGGGCATCTCCGCGCCGAGGTGCTCGCGCTCGACGGGCGGGGTGAGGAGCAGGTCGACGAGGTCGCCGACGCGGACGGAGGCGGGGGTGCGCAGTCCGGTGCCGTGGGCGAAGAAGGCGTCGGTGACGCGGGTGGCCTGCTCGACGGGGAGCGGCAGGACGGGGGCGACCAGCTGACCGTACAGGTCGAGTCCGGTGTACGCGGTGGGGGCGGCGAAGGCCTGCCGGTCCTGCTCGGCGCGGAAGAGGGGCCCGGCTTCGAGGAGGCGGGACTGGAGCTGGGTGTGCCGGCGGATGCAGTCCTTGACTATGTCGACGAGTTCGGCGGCGCGCCGCTTGTGCTCCGCGGTCCTCGCGTCGTTCGTGGCCTCGGCCTCGTCGCGGGCCCTGCGGATGTTGGTGAGGATGGCGTTCTCGTGGCGGTAGCGGTCGGCCACGTGGTCGAGCGCCTCGGCGATCATGTCGGGGACGGTGTGGAGCCAGTCGACGGCGCGGACGTTGCGCCGGGTGGCCTCCAGGGTCTTGCGGAGGGTCTCGGCGTACTGCACGGTCCGGTAGCGCGCCTGCTCGGCGGCGAGCTGGGCGTCGGCCAGGCGGCCCCGGTTGATGAGGACCTCCAGCTTCACCTCGGCGGCGATCTGGGCGCTGGTGACGTCGGTGTCGAGGGCTCCGACGAGGACGTTGACCGCTTCGTCGGTGGTGCGGAGGTAGACCCCGCCGCCGTAGCCCGGGACCTCTTCGATGAGCTTGAAGTCGTAGTCCCGGCGGACGTAGACCCCGTCGGTGCCGAAGGTGCCGTAGACGGCGCGGAAGCCGCGGTCGACGCTGCCGACGTTGATCAGGTTCTCCAGGACCCAGCGGGCGACGCGCTCGTGCTCGGCGGCGGGGCGGGTGGGCGCCTGGGCGGCGACGCGGGGCAGCAGGCGGGCGACGATCTGCTCGTGGTCGGCGCCGGTGTCGAAGTCCATGTTCAGCGTGATGAGGTCGATCGCGGCGAGGGCCACCTCGGCCATCGCGTAGACCGTGTACTCGCCGGCCAGGTTCGCCTTGCGGGCGTCGAGGTCGTGCAGCGGGGCGGTGCACGCGAGCGCGCGGAGCCGCCGCGCGAGCCCTTCGTCGGCGGCCGGACCCTGCGCGGGGCGCGGCCCCGCGCTGAGCTGGGGCGGAGCGAGGTCCGTCGAGGCAGGCGAAGTCACGGTGCACAGATTAGGTCCTCACCCTGACAACGGTCGAAACGGCGCAGATACGACCGGCCCTTCCGACGGCCCCGTACGGGCTCCGCCGTCAGTCGGCGGGGCCCGTCGGACCGTCGACGGCCCGGGCGTAGGCGGCGGCGACCCGGGTGCGGGAGTCGTCGAGGTAGCGGGCGAGGAGCCGCTCCGCCGAGGCCCGTTCACCGGCGCGCAGGGCGTCCAGAATCTCCCGGTTCCTCCGGAGGTAGGGCTCGTGCAGGGCGCGCGGGTCGTCGACGACGTGGAAGACGAGGCGGAGTTCGGCGAGGACGCCGCGCATCAGATCGTCGGTGCGGGCGCTGCCGGCGAGGGCGACGAGTTCGCGGTGGAAGTGGATGTTGGCCGTGGAGACGCCCGTCCAGTCGTCGGCGCGGGCCGCGGTCTCGCCCTCGGCGACGGCGGCGGCGAGGGCTTCGACGGCGAACGGCGGCTGTCCCAGGCCCCGTACGACGGCGCACTCGACGAGCCGCCGGGTGCGGTAGATGTCCTCCACGTCGCCCACGGCGAGGACGCGGACGAAGACGCCCCGGTTGAGCTCGTGGACGAGCAGGCGCTCGTGGGTGAGGAGCCGGAAGGCCTCGCGGAGTGTGTTGCGGGACACCCCGAGGGCGCCGCCGATGCTCTCCTCGGAGAGTCGGGAGCCCGGTGGGAAGTGGCCCTCCGCGATGCGGGTGCGCAGGATGTCCGCGACCCGCTCGGCCGTGCTCGTGCGGCCGAGCAGCACGCGGTCGTCCGTCAGCCCGCCGGCCCCGCTCACGTCCACGGCACTCCCGTCCACAACGCCCCGCCCTTCCGTCGTCCGCCGCCGGGTGGACCGCGGGACGCGGCCGAGTCAACCGCAGAAGCGGGGAAGCGACAACACGCGTCTTGTCGGATCGTTGAACAATCCTCTACCTTGACGGCACCGCGCGGTTCCTCGGCATGCCCCTCCTCCTGCGAGGTGCAGACGGGCACGACACGGACCTGGCGGCGCTCCCGGGGCGAACGGCCCGACGAAACGGACGCGTTCGGAGGAAGCACCGCATGACCCGGGTCCCGATCGACCTCAACGCCGATCTCGGCGAGGGCTTCGGCCGCTGGACGCTGACCGACGACGAACGGCTCCTGTCCGTCGTCACCAGCGCCAACGTGGCCTGCGGCTTCCACGCCGGGGACGCGGTCACCATGCGGCGGGTCTGCGAGCTCGCCGCGGCCCGCGGGGTGCGGATCGGGGCCCAGGTGTCCTACCGCGACCTGGCCGGCTTCGGGCGGCGGGCGATGGACGTCCCCGCGGCGGAGCTGGCCGCCGAGGTGGCGTACCAGATCGGCGCCCTGGAGGTCTTCGCCCGGGCCGCGGGCTCGCGGGTCTCGTACGTGAAGCCGCACGGCGCGCTCTACAACCGGGTGGTCCGGGACGAGGAGCAGGCGGCGGCGGTCGTCGACGGCGTGCTGCTCGCGGACCGGACGCTGCCGGTCCTCGGCCTGCCGGGGTCCCGGCTGCACGGGGCCGCCGCGGCGGCCGGGCTCCCGGTCGTCGCCGAGGCCTTCGGCGACCGGGCCTACCGGGCGGACGGCTCCCTGCTGCCACGCGGACAGGAGGGAGCCGTCGTCACGGATCCGGACGAGGTCGTCGAACGGGCGGTGTCCATGGCCCGGTTCGGGGTCGTCACGGCGCACTGCGGGAGCTCCGTCGCCGTGCGGGCCCGGTCGCTCTGTCTGCACGGGGACACCCCGGGCGCGGTGGACCTCGCCCGGCGGGTCCGGGAGCGGCTCGAAGCCTCCGGCGTGCGCGTGGAGGCCTTCGCGTGAGGGTGCTGAGGGCGGGCGAGCGGGCCCTCCTGGTGGAGCTGGCGGACGGCGACGCGGCCGGGGCCTTCCACGCCGAGCTGCTGCGGCGGCGGGCGGCCGGTGCGCTGCCCGCCGTACGGGAGGTGGTGCCGGCGGCGCGGACGGTGCTCCTCGACGGGGTGGACGACCCGGAGCGGCTCGCGGCCGAGCTGACCGGCTGGGAGCCGGCGCCGCTCCACGCGCGCGTGGGCGAGGTCGTCGAGGTGCCGGTGCGCTACGACGGGCCCGACCTGGCGGAGGTCGCCGCGCTCTGGGGGGTCTCCGTGGAGGCGGCGGTGCGGATCCACACGGCGGCCGAGTTCCGGGTCGCCTTCTGCGGGTTCGCGCCCGGCTTCGGCTATCTGACGGGGCTCGGCGAGCGGTACGAGGTGCCCCGCCGGGCCACGCCGAGGACGGCCGTCCCGGCCGGGTCGGTCGCCCTGGCCGGCCCGTACACGGGGGTGTACCCGCGCTCCTCCCCCGGCGGCTGGCAGCTGATCGGCGCCACGGACGCGGTGCTGTGGGACGCCGGGCGGGACCCGGCCGCGCTGCTCGCGCCCGGCACCCGGGTCCGGTTCACGGCGGGGGGCGGGCGATGAGCGACCGGACCGTCGTCGTGGTCCGGGCCGGGGCGCTGACCACCGTCCAGGACCTGGGGCGCACCGGGTACGCGCATCTCGGCGTGCCCCGGTCGGGTGCCCTCGACCCGGCGGCCGGGCGCCTCGTCAACCGGCTCGTCGGCAACGCGGAGGGCGCGGCGGTCCTGGAGACGACCGTCAGCGGGTGTGCGCTGCGGCCCCGGTGCGCGGTGACCGTGGCGGTGGGCGGCGCGCCGTGCCCGGTCCGGGTGGACGGCCGCCCGGCCGCCTGGGGGACGACGGTCCGGGTCGGCGCCGGGTCGCTCCTGGAGGTCGGCGCGGCCGTGCGCGGACTGCGTTCGTACGTGGCGTTCGGCGGCGGGGTCGCCGTCGCGCCGGTGCTCGGCAGCCGCTCCGCCGACCTGCTGTCGGGCCTCGGCCCGGCGCCGCTCGCGGAGGGGGCGGTGCTGCCGCTGGGGGCGGACACGGGCGTACGGGGGCCGGTCGACGCCCCGCCGTGGCCGGGCCCGGCGGCGGAGCTCGTCCTGCGCGTCCGGCTCGGTCCCCGCGACGACTGGTTCACCGCCGACGCGCTCCGGACCCTCTCCACGCGCGCGTACCGGGTGTCGCCGGCGAGCAACCGGATCGGGCTGCGGCTGGAGGGCCCGGCACTGGAGCGGGCCCTGCCGGGCGAACTGCCGAGCGAGGGCATGGTCCTGGGCGCGGTGCAGGTGCCGCCGGACGGGCGCCCGGTGGTGTTCCTGGCGGACCATCCGACGACCGGGGGCTATCCGGTGGTCGCGGTGGTGCGGGAGGCCGACCTGGGCGCGGCGGCCCAGGCGGTCCCGGGGACGCCGGTGCGGTTCGTGCCGGTGCGGTGAGGGTCACGGGGGCGGGCGCGGCTCAGGGGGGCGGCCCGTAGCCCCCGCCGCCGGGAGTGCGCAGGACCAGGACGTCGTCGGGGCCCACCTCCGTGGTGGCGGCGCCTGCGAGGTGCTCGACGGTGCCGTCGGCGCGTTCCACGAGGTTCTCGCCGAGGGCACCCGGCTCTCCGCCCGCCATCCCGTACGGCGGGACCCTGCGGTGGCCGGTGAGGAGGGCCACCGTCATCGGCTCCAGGAAGCGCAGCCGCCGCTCCACGCCGTGGCCGCCGTGCCACCGGCCGCGCCCGCCGCTGCCCTCCCGCACCGCGAAGGCGTCGACCCGGACGGGATGGCGCCACTCCAGGATCTCGGGGTCCGTGAGCCGGGAGTTGGTCATGTGGGTCTGGACGGCGTCGGCGCCGTCGAAGCCGTCGCCCGCGCCCGAGCCGCTCGCGACGGTCTCGTAGTACTGCACGCGCGCGTTGCCGAAGGTGACGTTGTTCATGGTGCCGGAGCCCTCGGCCTGGACGCCGAGGGCCGCGTAGAGCGCGCCCGTCACGGCCTGGGAGGTCTCGACGTTCCCGGCGACGGTGGCCGCCGGGTGGACGGGCGCGAGCATGGAGCCGGGCGGGACGCGGACCTCCAGGGGCGCCAGGCAGCCGCTGTTGAGCGGGATGTCCTCGTCGACCAGGGTGCGGAAGACGTACAGGACGGCGGCCGTGACGACGGCGGTGGGCGCGTTGGCGTTCCCGGGCAGCTGCGCGGAGGTGCCGGTGAAGTCGACGAGGGCGGAGCGCCGTTCGCGGTCGATCCGGACGGCGACCCGGATCACCGCGCCCCCGTCGGTCTCGTAGCGGTACGCGCCGTCGTCCAGGCGGGCGACGATGCGCCGTACGGACTCCTCGGCGTTGGCGCGGACGTGCCGCATGTAGGCCCGGACGACGTCGAGTCCGAACTCCTCGACCGTGCGGCGCAGTTCCTCGATGCCCTTCTCGTTGGCGGCGATCTGGGCGCGCAGGTCGGCGAGGTTGGTGTCCGGGTCGCGGGAGGGGTGCCGGGCGCCGGTGAGCAGGGCGCGGGTCTCGGTCTCGCGGAGGCGTCCGTCGCGCACCAGCAGCCAGTCGTCGAAGAGGACGCCCTCCTCGTCGACGGTCCGGCTGAAGGCGGGCATGGAGCCGGGGGTGATGCCGCCGATCTCGGCGTGGTGGCCGCGGGAGGCGACGAGGAAGCGGAGTTCGTCCCCCGTGTCGTCGAACACCGGGGTCACGACGGTGACGTCGGGAAGGTGGGTGCCGCCGTGGTACGGGTCGTTGATCGCGTAGGCGTCGCCGGGGCGCAGGTCGTCCCCGCGCCGGCGGAGCACCTCCTTGATGGACTCCCCCATGGAGCCGAGGTGGACGGGGATGTGGGGGGCGTTGGCGATCAGGTTGCCCTCGGCGTCGAAGAGGGCGCAGGAGAAGTCGAGGCGTTCCTTGATGTTGACCGACTGCGCGGTGTTCTCCAGGCGGACGCCCATCTGCTCGGCGATGGACACGAAGAGGTTGTTGAAGACCTCCAGGAGGGCGGGGTCCACGTCCGTGCCGGCGGCCACGCGCGCGGGGCGGGGGACGACGCGGCGCAGCAGGAGGTGGCCTCCGTCGGTCGCGGTGGCCCGCCAGCCGGTGTCGACGACGGTCGTGGCGTCGGCCTCGGCGAGGATCGCGGGCCCGTCGACGCCGTCGCCCGGACGCAGGTCCTCGCGCCGGTGGAGCGGGGCGTCGTAGAGCGCGCCGGCGCTGTGCATCCGGACGGTGGCCACGGGGACGAGGGGGCCGCTCCGCTCGGCGGTGTCGACGGGGGCGGGCCCGTGCGGGCCCGCGTTCCCGACGGCCTCGACGGTGACGGCCTCGACGACGAGCGGCCGGTCCAGGGTGAAGGCGTAGCGCGCCCGGTGGACGTCCGTGAACGCGGTTCTCAGCTCGTCGGGCGGCGCGAGGTCGACGGGGAGGCCCGCGTCCGTGCCCGCGTACCGCAGGAGCACGCGTGCGTGCGTGGTGATCGCCCCGTCCGGCAGTCCGTCGGCGCGGAGCTCCTCGCGGGTGCGGGCGGCGAGTTCGGCGCAGAGGGCGGTCACGTGCTCGTGGGTGCCGACGGCGTCGAGCTCGGCCTCGACGGACCGCTCCCGCATGGCGGTGGCGTCGGCGAGTCCGATCCCGTACGCCGAGAGCACTCCGGCCAGCGGGGGGACGAGGACGGTGTCGACGCCCAGGGCGTCGGCGACGGCGCAGGCGTGCTGGCCGCCGGCGCCGCCGAAGCTGGTGAGGGCGTACCGGGTGACGTCGTGGCCGCGCTCCACGGAGATCTTCTTGACGGCGTTGGCCATGTCGAGGACGGCGATCTCCAGGAAGCCGGCGGCGACCTCCTCGGGGGTGCGGCCGCCGCCGACCTCCTCGGCGAGGGCGGTGAACCGCTCCCGTACGACCTCCGCGTCGAGCGGCCGGTCGCCGGTCTCGCCGAAGACGGCGGGGAAGTGGTCGGGCTGGACGCGCCCGAGCATGACGTTGGCGTCGGTGACCGTCAGGGGGCCGCCGCGGCGGTAGCAGGCGGGTCCGGGGACGGCGCCGGCCGAGTCGGGGCCGACCCGGTAGCGGCGTCCGTCGTAGTGGAGGACGGAGCCGCCGCCCGCCGCGACGGTGTGGATGCTCATCATGGGCGCCCGCATCCGCACCCCGGCGACCTGCGTGCCGAGTTCGCGCTCGAAGGAGCCCGCGTAGTGCGACACGTCGGTGGAGGTGCCGCCCATGTCGAAGCCGATGACGCGGTCGTGTCCCGCCTGCTCCGACGTACGGGCCATGCCGACGACGCCGCCCGCCGGACCCGACAGGACGGCGTCCTTGCCGCGGAAGTGGGCCGCCTCGCGGAGACCTCCGTTGGACTGCATGAACATGAGGCGGATTCCGGCGAGTTCGCGGGCGACCTCGTCGACGTACCGGCGCAGGATCGGCGAGAGGTAGGCGTCGACGACGGTGGTGTCCCCGCGCGGGACGAGCTTGATGAGCGGGCTGACCTCGTGCGAGCAGCTGATCTGGGTGAAGCCGGCGGCGCGGGCCGCCGCCGCGACCCGGGCCTCGTGCTCGGGGTGCCGGTAGCCGTGCAGCAGGACGACGGCGGCCGAGCGGAAGCCGTCGCGGTGCGCGGCGGCGAGCGCTCCGGCGACGGCGGCCTCGTCCGGCGGACGGACGACACGGCCGCGGGCGTCGACCCGCTCGGGGACCTCGATCACGCGCGCGTACACCGCCTCGGGCAGCACGATGTGCCGGTCGAAGAGCCGGGGCCGGTTCTGGTAGGCGATGCGGAGCGCGTCGCGGAAGCCCTCGGTGATCAGGAGCACGGTCGGCTCGCCGCGCCGCTCCAGGAGGGCGTTGGTGGCGACGGTGGTGCCCATCTTGACGACGGCGACGCGGTCGGCGGGGACGGGTTCGTCGGGTCCCAGGCCGAGGAGGAGGCGGATGCCGGCGACGGCCGCGTCCTGTCGGCGGGCGGGGTCGTGGGAGAGGACCTTGCGGCTGACGAGCCGGCCGTCGGGCCGTCGCCCGACGACGTCGGTGAAGGTGCCGCCCCGGTCGATCCAGAACTCCCAGCGCCCGCTCATCTCCCCATTGTGGCCGCGAGCGCGGGCGTGAGGGCGTCGTCCGCGCGTCGAGGGGTGTCGTGCCGGAGCCGTCGGCCCAGTGGCGCAGTTCGGCGCCGGCGAGCAGGAGGAGCTGCGGGAGCAGGTCGCGGCTCGCCCCGGACGGCGCCGTCCCGGACAGCTCCGCCCCGGGCATCGGCGGTATCGGACGCGGCGGCCGGCGCGGGCTCCGCGGTGGTCGGGACGGGCTCCACGGCGAGCGCCGCGGCCTCCAGGACGCCCGGCGCGGCGGGCGCGAGCGGCGCGGGTTCCGCCGTGGTCGGCCCGGTGGCCGTGGCCGTTCCCGCCCGTGCCGTTCCCGGTGTCATCGGCGGACCTCCTCGGGAAGGAGCGGCCGGACCGCCGGGAGGGCGTCGTGGGCGTGGAGGAAGGCGGTGACGGCGCGGTCCCAGGAGAAGAGCTCCGCACGCGTGCGTGCGGCCCGGCGGCGGACTCCCTCCGGGACCGCGAGGAGGCTCCGCACCCCGTCGGCGAAGGCACCCGGCGTGTCGGCGGCGGCCACCCCCGCCGTGCCCACGACCTCGGGCAGGGCGGAGGAGGCGCTGACCACGACGGGGGTCCCGCAGGCCAGGGCCTCCAGGGCGGAGAGGCCGAACGTCTCCGCGGGCCCCGGGGCCAGGCACACGTCGGCGGCCGCCTGGAGGTCCGCCAGCGCCTCCCGGTCGGCCACGTGCCCGAGGAACCGCACCGGGAGCCGCCGCTCGCGCGCCCGCCGTTCCAGGGTGCCCCGCAGCGGCCCGTCGCCCGCGACCACGAGCGTCCCCGCGATCCCCGAGGCCCGCAGCCCCTCCAGGGCGTCCAGGGCCGTGCCCGGTCGTTTCTCGACCGAGAGGCGCGAGCACAGCAGGAGCAGCACCCGCTCCCCGCCCGCGTGCCGGGCGCGCAGCACGGTGCTGCGGCGGCCGGGCCGGCAGCGGTCCAGGTCCACGCCGAGCGGAGCCCGTACGACGTTGCGGGCCCCGATCCGTACGAACTCGCGCTCCGCCCACTCCGTCGTGCACACGATCCGCGCGAAGGCCCAGGCGGTGCGGCGGTTGAGCCGGTCCGCCGCGTCGGCCGCGAGCACGGGCGGCACGCCCCAGGTGCGCAGCACCCCGTCCGCGGTCTCGTGGGAGACCATGACCGACGGCACGCGCGCGCGTCGCGCCCACTCCCCCGTCCACCGCAGTGTGGTGCGGTCCGAGACCTCGATCCGGTCGGGGGCGAGTTCGTCGAGGAGCCGGCCGACCCGGCGCCGGTCGGCGAGGACCCGGTAGCCGCCGGTGCCGGGCAGGACGGGGCCCGGGAGCGTGACCACCCGGCCCTGCTCGGTGCGGCGGTCGCTCGCGACCTCGCCGGGGACGACGAGGACGGACTCGTGACCGGCGGCCAGGTAGCCGCGGCCGAGCTGGTCGAGGGCGGTGCGGAGGCCGCCCGAGGTGGGCGTCACGAAGTTCGCGAGCCGCACGATCCGGAGTCCGTCGCGACCGGCGCCCCGGCCCGTGCGGGCGTCGCCGGCGGGGCCTCCCGCACGGGTGCCGCTCATGCCGCCACCGCCGTCCGCTCGCGCAGCACCTCCAGGTAGTGGCCGATCAGTTCGTCGCCGAGCGCCTCCCAGGTGCGTCCCGCGACGGCGGCCCGTCCGGCCAGTCCGAAGGCGGTGCGCGTCCCGGGCGCGGCGGCCAGCGCGGCGACGGCCCCGCGCAGCGCGTGCGGGTCGCCCGGGGGGACGAGCAGCCCCGTGCGGCCGTGGTCGACCAGGTCCAGGGGCCCGCCGGCGGCCGGGGCGACGACGGGGACCCCGCTCGCCATGGCCTCCTGGACGGTCTGGCAGAACGTCTCGTACGGCCCGGTGTGGGCGAACACGTCGAGCGAGGCGAAGACCCGGGCGAGGTCGGCGCCGGTGCGGCGGCCCAGGAACCGGGCACCCGGCAGGGCGGCGCGCAGGGCGGACCCGCTCGGCCCGTCCCCGACGACCACGACCCGGACCCCGGGCAGGGCACAGGCGCCGGCGAGCAGGTCCACCCGCTTCTCGGGCGCGAGGCGGCCCACGTAGCCGACGAGGAGCTCCCCCTCGGGGGCGAGCTCCCGGCGCAGGGCGGTGTCGCGCAGTCCGGGGCGGAAGCGGACGGTGTCCACTCCGCGTCCCCAGAGCCGGATGCGGTCGATGCCGTGGGCCTCCAGGGCGCGCACGGCGGCCGAGGAGGGGGCGAGGGTGCGGTCGGCCGCGCCGTGCACGGCGCGGAGGCGGCGCCAGGCGGCGCCTTCGCCGGTCCCGACGTACGTGCGCGCGTAGCCGGCGAGGTCGGTCTGGTAGACGGCGACGGCGGGTAGGCCGAGCCGGGCGGCGACGGTCATCCCCCGCACCCCGAGGACGAACGGTCCGGCGAGGTGGACGAGGTCGGCGCGGTGGGCGGCGATGGCCGCGGCGACCCGGCGGCTGGGCAGGGCGACCCGTACCTGCGGATAGCCGGGCAGGGGGAGGGAGGGCACCCGGACGACGGCGCAGGGGGCGTCGGCGTCCGCGGCCGGGTCGGCGACGGCGGGGGCGATGACGAGCGGGGCGTGGCCCCGCCGGGCGAGGTGGCGCGCGGTCTGCAGGGCGCAGTGCGCCACACCGTTGACGTCGGGAGGGAAGGACTCGGTGACGATGACGACACGCATACGGGTGTTGTCGTCGTGTTCGGCGTGCCCCCGCCGACGTGGATCTGGACGGGGAGGGAACGTCCCATGAGCGTTTCCTCCGGGGCGCTCCCCGAGGGGGCGGGCCGGGGGAGACGCCGGTCTCCGGGCCGGGGAGACGCCGGCCCCTGGGCCGGGGGGGAGACGTCGGCCTCCGGGGCGGGGCCGCGGTCGGCGGGTTGTCCGCCGCGGGCCGCGCCGCCCCGGGGGCCGGGTGGCGGGTGGCTCGGGTGCGCGAGGTCGGGCCGGGAGGGGTGGTCGGACCTGTCGTCGCCCCGGAGCCGGGGTCAGACCTGGAGGTCCGGCCCTATCCGGTTGCGCACCGCCGTCTGGACCTCGACCTCTTCGGCCGGGTCGGCGGCGAGGCGCCGCAATCGTTCGGCCACGCGCACGTCACCGGTCTCGGCGTGCTGGGCGGCGACCTCGCGGGTGGTCTCCTCGCAGTCCCAGAGGCATTCGACGGCGAAGCCGGTCGCGAAGGTGGGGTCGGTGGCGGCGAGGGCGCGGGCCGCGTGGCCGCGCAGCCGGGAGGAGGTCGTCTCGCGGTAGACGTGGCGCAGCACGGGTGCCGCGCAGGCGATGCCGAGGCGTCCGGCGCCGTCGACGAGGCGGGCGAGCTCGGGGGCGTCGGGGCCCGCGGAGCGCACGGCGTCGCGCAGGGAGCCGAGCACGAGGCCGGCGTCCCGGGCGGTGCCCCGGCAGGCGAGGATCTCGGCGGCGGCCGTTCCGAGGGCGTCGGTGCGCCGGACCCAGGCACGGGCACGGGCGACGGCGTCCTCGCCGCACATCCGCCGGTAGGCGGCGACGGCGGCGTCGGCGACCTCGCGGGAGTCGCCGTCGGCGGCGGCCTCGACGAGGTCGAGGACGGCGGGGTCCCGTGACTCGGCGAGGTGGTGCAGGGCGGCGCCCCGGGCTCCCGTCGCGCCGTGCCGGGCGGCGGCGAGGACCTCGGGCCGGTCCTCGGGGCCGGCGACGGCGGTCAGGCAGCGGGCGGCGGGTCCGTAGAGGACGGCTCCGCGCTCGTACCCCTCCTGCGCCCAGTCGAGGACGGCCCGGACGCTCCAGCCGGGGCGGGGCCCGGCGGGGCGCATCTGGCGCTGCCAGCGGTCGAAGGAGCCCTGTTCCCGGGCGGCCCTGACGCGGGCGCCGACGGCCTCGCGCGGGTCCTCGGCCCACAGCCGCCAGGGGCGGGGCTCGAAGGCGTCGCGGACGGTGCGCGCGAGCTCGGCGTCGCCGTCCGCGTCGGCCGGGAAGCGGGCCAGCACGGGCAGGGCGAGCGCGCGGAGTCCGGCGTCGTCGTCGCGGAGGGCCAGCTCGTCCAGGGCCCAGGCCCAGTTCGTGCCGGTCGCCGCGTACCGCCGGAGCAGCAGCAGGGCGTCCTGGCGTCCGTAGGAGGCGAGGTGCCCGAGGACGGCGAGCGCGAGCCCGGTCCTGGACTCCTCGGTGTCGAGGTGGTCCTCGGCACCCAGGAGGTGCGCCTCGATCTCGTCGAGGCCTCCGTGGAGGTCCAGGTAGAGACGGGCGTAGTAGAGGGAGCGGTTCTCGACCTGCCAGTCGTGGCGGGGGTCGTCGAGAACGCAGTGGTTGAGGGCCGCGAGGGCCTCGGCACGTGGCGCGGCGAGCGCGTGCAGGGTGCCGTCGCCGCGGCCCCGCTGCAGCAGGCCGAGCAGGGTGCCGCTCGGCGCTATGACTGGATCGAACATGGGAAGACGCCTCACATCAAGCTGTCGACACGACCGGGGGATACCGGGGGGAGCCCGGTCGGGCGGTACATCGCCCGTACGCCTAGGCCGTGCGGCAACATTCGGGGCCGCCCGTCGTCGTCGTTCGCCTGCCAGTGACCATCTTCCTCAGCCTCTCGTCGGTGGCCCGTTTTGCCGGGCCCGACGTCATGATGACCCACCCATTTCGCCACCGCGACCACATTTACGACGCTGCTCCCACCTGGGGTTCAACCGTCGTTCACCTGGCTCCGAAGAGCTCCAGGAGTTCGTCCTTGCCGAACATGCGGGCGGTGTCGAGCGCGGACGGAGTCCCTGCCTCCGGATTCGCGCCGGCGGCGAGGAGGGCGCGGATCACGGCGTCCTCGCCCTTGAAGACGGCGCCGGCGAGCGGGGTCTGACCGCGGTCGTTGGCGCGGTCGGCCTCGGCGCCGCGCTCGAGGAGGGCGGTGACCGCGGCGGCGTGGCCGTGGTAGGCGGCGAGCATGACGAGGGTGTCGCCCCTGTCGTTGGTGAGGTTCGCGGGGACGCCCGCGTCGACGTAGGCGGCGAGGGCGTCGGCGTCACCCGTGCGCGCGAGGTCGAAGACCTTCGACGCCAGCTCGACGACCTCGGGGTCCGGAGTCTCGCTCATCGGGTGGAACCGCCTCTCTGCTGCGTTGCCGGCCTGCGCACGGCGAGCGCGGCCGTACGAGTGAATCGACAGGGTACTGCCCGTCCGGCGACATGACCGCGCCCGACCGAGGCAAAGATCACGTCATCCCGCCCCCGGGGCCCCTAGCGCACGCCGGGCGTTTCGCCACCCGGTGAGGCGTCCGGCGTACGCCGGTCAAGTGAAATCACCCGTTTTTCACCCCAATGCACCTTTAATCACATAGATACTTGCTGTGAATCTGGAAGAACTCATGGTGACTGTCCCCTCAACCAGGAGAACACCAATGATCCTGTCCATCTCAGGCGTGGTCCTGCTCGGCATCATCTGCTTCCTGTTCTTCAAGAAGGACGGGATGAAGGCCTCGCACGCCCTCGTCAGCTCGCTGTTCGGCTTCTACCTCGCGGGCACCGCCATCGCCCCGAGCATCACGGCGGGTGGCCAGAGCCTCGCCGGCCTCCTGGGCGGGATCAAGTTCTGACGCCCTCCAGTCCCTTCCACCGATTCAGGAGTACTTCGTGGCCCGGCGACCACTCCCCCGCATTCTGAGCAGCGGCAGCGCACAGATCGCTCGCAGTCGAGAGATCGCGCGCACGGCCGCCGACAGCGCCACCGACGTGCTCCATCCGCTGATCACGGTCTCCCGCGGTCTGCGGAAGCTGGCCGCGACCGCGCGCGCCAGGTGGGCCGCGACCCCGAAGGAGCGGCGTGGTCCCACGCTGCTCCTGGTCGCGGCCTGCGTCACGGTCGTCGCCCTCATGCCCTACGGGCCGCTCCTCGCCCTCGTCCTGCTCATGGCCGTGGCCGCCTGGCTGGGCCGGGAGCGCCCGGTCGTGAGGACCGGGCCCGACGACGCGGAGATCGCCCGGCTCAAGGGCCTGTACGAGGCGCTCGTGCCGTACTTCTCCGTACCGGAGGACCCTGCGCCGCTGTTCGCCCACGGCGGCGAGTGGAGCGGCGCCTTCGAGGAGCACGCCTTCGACGAGGACGGACGGCTGACCCGGCTGAAGATCGCGTACCCCCCGTACTTCACCGACGGCGAACCGGCCGCCCGCGCCCGCATCGAGCAGCTGCTGCACGCTAAGTCGGGGCGCGGCCGCGAGTACCGCTTCGACTGGGACGAGGAGGGCAACCGGCTCGTCATGAGCGTGCTGCCCGCCCTGCCCACCACCATCGCCGCCCAGCGCTTCGTCACGGTGCCGGGCGAGACCGTCCTCGGGTTCACCGACGCCGACGCCGTGCAGCGGACCGTGCCGGTCGTCTCGGCGGACGGCACGGAGGACGCGCCGGCCGTCGTCTGGCGCACCGGCCCCCGCTCCACCGAGCCGCACCTGCTCGCCGTCGGGCAGCCCGGCAGCGGCACCACCTCCCTGCTGCGCTCGATCGCGCTCCAGTCCCTCCCCCACGGGGACGTGCTGATCGTCGAGGGCGGCGGCACCGGCGAGTACGCCTGCCTGACCGGCCGCGCCGGCGTCCTCGCCGTCGAGTGCGGGCTCTCCGGGGCCCTCGGCGCCCTGGAGTGGGCGGCGCACGAGACGGAGCGGCGGCTGATCGCCGCGAACCGGGCCCGGCAGGCCGGGCAGACCGCGCCCGAGGACACCCGCCGTCCGCTGTGGATCCTGCTCGACCGGCCGAGCGTCCTGGGCCACCTGGCCGCCGCCGACGGTCGCCCCGACCCGCAGGAGCTGCTCGAGGTGCCGCTGCGGCACGGGCGCACGGCGCAGGTCACGGTGGTGGTGGCCGAGCAGTTCGACAGCACGGAGACGCTGAGCGAGGCGGTACGGACCCACACCCGCGCCCGGGTCGTCCTCGGCCCCGCCGCCCCGGAGCAGATCGCGGCCGTCCTCGGCGCCCGGCCGCACACCACGCCGACGCCCGAGGTCCCGGCGGGCCGCGGCTACGCGCGCCTGGGCACCGGTCCGGTCCTGCGGCTCCAGGTGCCGGCGACGCCCGACCCGTACGACGACGCGACGAGCGAGGCGCAGCGGCAGGCCGTCCTGGACCTGCTCCCGGAGCGCCGCGCGACCCCGGCCCCGGCCGCGCCCGCGGACCCGCCCGCGGTCACCGCCCCGGCCGCGCCCGTGACCACGGTCAAGTCCCCCGCCCCGGCCACGCCCCAGGACACGCTCACGGTCAGGACCCCCGCCCCGGCCACGGCGCAGGACGCCGTCACGGTCAAGGCCACGGCCCCCGCCACCCCCGCGCCCGCCGTGGTCGCGGTGCAGGACACGGTCGCGGTCTCGGCCGCCGCGGTCGAGACGGTCCCCGGCTCGGCGCCCGAACCGGCGCCGGCGCCCCGCGCCGAACCGGACTCCGGCCCGGCCCCGTTCCACGCGCCCGTCCCGGCGGAGGGCTGAGGGAACACGGATCACGCATCCGTACGAGGGCCCCACGCGCACGCGTGGGGCCCTCGTACGGACAGGCATGCGTACAGGCGGAACACGGACGGGCGAACCGCCACGGCTACGCCACGAACGACCTGGGCGGCTCCGCTCCCCCGCTGCCGGCGCCGGACTCGACCAGGCGGGCCGCGGCGGCCAGCCGGGCGGCCGCCTCGTCGGCGACCGGGCCGCCGACCGTGAAGGGCAGTCGGACGAATCCCTCGAAGGCGCCGTCGACGCCGAAGCGGGGGCCGGAGGGCACCCGGACGCCGACCCGCTCCCCCGCCTCGGCGAGCCGCGAGCCGGACAGGCCGCCGGTGCGGACCCAGAGGGTCAGACCGCCGCGCGGGACCGCGAACTCCCACTCCGGGAGCTCCCGGCGGACGGCGGCGACGAGCGCGTCCCGGTTCTCCCGGGCCTGCTCGCGGCGCAGGCCCACGGCCTCCTCCCAACCACCGGTCCGCATGAGCCAGTTCACGCCGAGCTGCTCCAGGACGGGGGTGCCGAGGTCGGCGTACGCGCGCGCGGCCACCAGGGAGCGGATGACGTCGGGCGCGGCCCGGACCCAGCCGATGCGCATGCCCGCCCAGAAGGCCTTGCTGGCCGAGCCGACGGTGAGGACGGTGGCGCCCGCCGGGTCGAAGGCGCAGACCGGCCGGGGCATCTCCAGGTCCTCGTCCAGGTGCAGCTCGGCCATGGTCTCGTCGACGACGAGGACCGTGCCGGCCGAGCGGGCCGCCTCGACGAGCTGCCGCCGCTGGTCCTCGTCGGCGAGCGCGCCGGTCGGGTTGTGGAAGTCGGCGACGACGTACGCGAGCCGGGGCGCCGCGTCCCGCAGCACCTGCCGCCAGCGGCTCAGGTCCCAGCTGCCGAGGCCCTCGGCCATGGCGACGGGCACGAGCCGGGCGCCGGCCGAGCGCATCAGCTGGAGGATGTTGGCGTACGAGGGCGACTCGACGGCGATCCGTTCCCCCCGCCCGGCGAAGAGGTGGCAGATGGCGTCGATGGCGCCCATGGCGCCGGTCGTGACCATGATCTGCTCGGGCATGGTGGGGATCCCGCGCGCGGTGTACCGGTCGGCGAGCATCTGCCGCAGGGCGGGCAGCCCGGCCGGGTAGTCCCCGTGCGTGTGGGCGTAGGGCGGCAGCTCCTCCAGGGCGCCCTGGACGCCCCGGGTGAGCCAGGGCTCGGGCGCGGGCAGCGCCGCGCAGCCGAGGTCGATCATCGAGCCGAGGGCCTCGGGGGGGAGCGGTTCGAGGCCGCGTGCGGGCAGCGGGTTCCCGGCGGGCACGGCGGTCCAGCTGCCGGCGCCGCGCCGCGACTCCAGGAAGCCCTCGGTGCGCAGCGCCTCGTAGGCCGCGGCGACCGTGGTGCGGCTGACGGTGAGCGCGAGGGCGAGTTCCCGCTCGGCGGGCAGGCGGGCGGCGACCGGGACGCGGCCCTCCAGGACGAGCAGCCGGATGCCGTCGGCCAGGGCGCGGTAGGCGGGCGGCTTGCGGGTGCCGGGCCCGGCGGGCCGGGGCTGCTGCGCCTGGAGTTGCCGGGCGAGCTGGGCCGGTCCGACCGCTGAAGTCCACTGAGCCATGGAAATCAGTCCACCTTCCTCGAATTGGCCATGGTTGACATCCGATCTCCCGCCACAGAGTGTCATGAGTCAGTCCACTACCACCACCTTGGGGGCAGTCCCTTGTCCATCGCCTCCGGCCTCCGCGGCCGGCACCTCACCCGTCGGCTCGTCCAGCTGTACGTCGGACTGACCCTGTACGGGGTCAGCTCGGCGCTGCTCGTGCGCAGCGGGCTCGGCCTGGAGCCCTGGAACGTCCTGCACCAGGGCCTCGCCGAGAAGACCGGGCTGACCATCGGCGTGGTGTCGATCGCCGTCGGCGCGGTGGTGCTGCTGCTGTGGCTCCCGATCCGGCAGCGGCCGGGGCTCGGCACGGTCTCCAACGTGTTCGTGGTCGGTCTGGCGATGGACGGCACCCTGACCCTGGTCCCGGACGTCCACGGCCTGGTCGGGCAGGTGCCGCTGCTCGCGCTCGGCATCGTCCTCAACGGCGTCGCCACCGGTCTGTACATCGCGGCGCGGTTCGGGCCCGGTCCGCGCGACGGCCTGATGACCGGTCTGCACCGGCTCACCGGCCGTTCCATCCGGCTGGTGCGGACGGCGATCGAGGTCGTGGTGGTCGCCACCGGCTTCCTGCTCGGCGGCTCGGTCGGCGTCGGCACGGTCCTGTACGCGCTCGCGATCGGACCGCTCGCCCAGTTCTTCCTGCGCCGGTTCGCCCTCCCGGAGCCGGACCCCGCCGGTGCGGCGCCCGCCCCCGAGCCCGCCCCCGCCGGCACACCGCACACCCCCGGACCCGTCCCCGCCGGCCCGGCGTCCGCCCCCGGATCCGTCCCCGGCAGCGTCGCCCTCACTCCCGAGCCGGGCCCCGTCCCCTCCTCGGTCGCCGCCGGGACACCGGAAGGCGCCATACTGCGGCCGTGACTCGCGTACGCCACCCCTACCTCGACCACCCCTCCCCCCTCGCGTTCGCCCATCGCGGCGGCACGGCGAACGGCCTGGAGAACACCGCGGCCGCCTTCCGCCGGGCCGCCGCGGCGGGCTACCGCTACTTCGAGACCGATGTGCACACGACGTCCGACGGGGTGCTCGTCGCGTTCCACGACGCGACCCTCGACCGGGTGACGGACGCCTCGGGCCGGATCCGCGACCTGCCGTGGGCCGCGGTGCGGGAGGCCCGCGTGGCCGGCACGGAGCCGCTGCCGCTCTTCGCCGACCTCCTGGAGGAGTTCCCCGAGGCCCGCTGGAACGTGGACCTCAAGGCGGAGTCGGCCCTCTACCCGCTGATCGACCTGATCCGCAGGAAGAAGGCCTGGGACCGGATCTGCGTGGGCTCCTTCGACGAGGCCCGGGTGGCGCGGGCCCAGCGGACGGCCGGGCCCGCGCTGGCCACCTCGTACGGGGTGCGCGGGGTGGTCGGGCTGCGGCTGCGCTCCTGGGGGATCCCGGCGGCGGTGCGGGCCGGGGTGGTGGCGGCGCAGGTCCCGGAGCGCCAGGCCGGGGTCCCGGTGGTCGACCGCCGGTTCGTGCGGGAGGCGCACGCGCGCGGGCTCCAGGTCCACGTGTGGACGGTGAACGATCCGGCCCGGATGAACTCTCTCCTCGACCTGGGTGTCGATGGCATCATGACCGATCACCTGGAGACGCTGCGCGGCGTGCTCACCGACCGGGGAGCGTGGGCCTGAGCCGCGCCCCGGCCAGGGGGACGAACGAGGAGGACGCGGCCGTGACCGCTGACACCACCGAGCCGGAGGAGTACGCCGCCGGTCCCGCCGAACGGCGGCGCGAGCAGCGGGGCTGGTACTTCTACGACTTCGCGTGCTCGGTCTACTCGACGAGCGTGCTCACCGTGTTCCTCGGCCCCTACCTGACCTCGGTGGCCCGGGTGGCGGCCGACGCCGAGGGGTTCGTGCACCCGCTGGGCGTCCCGGTGCGGGCGGGCTCGCTCTTCGCGTACGCCGTGTCCGCCTCGATCGTGGTCGCGGTCCTGGCGATGCCGGTGGTGGGCGCGGCGGCGGACCGCACGGGCCGGAAGAAGCCGCTGCTCGCGGCGTCGGCGTACCTGGGGGCGGCGGCGACGGCGGGGATGTTCTTCCTGGCGGGCGAGCGCTACCTCCTCGGCACGTTCCTGCTGATCGTGGCGAACGCCTCGCTGTCGATCTCGATGGTGCTCTACAACGCCTACCTGCCGCAGATCGCGGAGCCGGACGAGCGGGACGCGGTCTCCTCGCGCGGCTGGGCCTTCGGCTACACGTCCGGCGCGCTGGTCCTCGCCCTGAACCTGGTCCTCTACTCGGGGCACGACTCCTTCGGGCTCACGGAGGGCGAGGCGGTCCGGATCTGCCTGGCCTCGGCCGGGGTGTGGTGGGGCGCCTTCACGGTGGTGCCGCTGCGCCGGCTGCGCGACCGGCGGGTCCGCCCGGAGGGGGCCGGACGGCCCGGCGGGGGCTCGGTCGGCGGCAGCTGGAGCCAGCTGCGGGCCACGCTGAGGGACATGCGCCGGCATCCGCTGACGCTCTCCTTCCTCCTCGCGTACCTCGTCTACAACGACGGCGTGCAGACGGTGATCTCGCAGGCCTCGGTCTACGGCTCGGAGGAGCTGGACCTCGACCAGACGACGCTCATCACGGCGGTCCTGCTCGTCCAGGTGCTCGCGGTGGCGGGCGCCCTCGGGATGGGGCGACTCGCCCGGTCGCACGGCGCCAAGCGGACGATTCTGGCCTCGCTGGCGGTCTGGACGCTGATCCTGGCGGCGGGGTACTTCCTGCCGGCCGGCTCGCCGGTCCTCTTCTTCTGTCTGGCGGCCGCGATCGGGCTGGTCCTGGGCGGCAGCCAGGCCCTGTCGCGCTCGCTGTTCTCGCACCTGGTGCCGCGCGGCAAGGAGGCGGAGTACTTCTCGGCGTACGAGATGAGCGACCGGGGGCTCAGTTGGCTGGGTCCGCTCGTGTTCGGTCTCGCGTATCAGCTGACCGGAAGCTACCGGGATGCCATCATCTCCCTGGTGATCTTCTTCGCCGTCGGCTTCGCGCTGCTCGCCCGGGTCCCGGTCAGGCGTGCGGTGGAGGCCGCGGGGAACCCGATACCCGAGCGTATTTAGACGTGGCGATGAAAGGGCGGTAGTGTACGCGTTTGGCCTGCCAGGCGGACCGTTACTGCGTGCTGCTTTGGTGAAGACACCGGGTCACATCTGCCGTCGGATGTGACAAAACGGGCACTGGTGGGTACAACAAGGGGCGGCACGACGGGCGACGCATGACCCGGCACGGGAATCTTTACCGCCGACCGGACGTTGACCGGATAACGACGACAGCGACACCTGTCCTGTGGGCGACAAGCCCGGGAGGCACGATTCATGAGTGAGCGAGCTCTTCGCGGCACGCGCCTCGTGGTGACGAGCTACGAGACCGACCGCGGCATCGATCTGGCCCCGCGCCAGGCGGTGGAGTACGCATGCGAGAAGGGACATCGTTTTGAGATGCCCTTCTCGGTCGAGGCGGAGATTCCGCCGGAGTGGGAGTGCAAGGTCTGCGGAATCCAGGCACTCCTGGTGGACGGGGACGGACCCGAGGAGAAGAAGGGCAAGCCTGCGCGTACGCACTGGGACATGCTCATGGAGCGGCGTACCCGCGAGGAGCTGGAGGAGGTCCTCGCCGAAAGGCTGGCCGTTCTGCGCTCCGGCGCCATGAACATCGCGGTGCATCCGCGCGACAGCCGCAAGTCCGCCTAGCGGACCGCCGCAGCAACACGACGCCGCGGGGCCCGGTACACGATGTGTGTACCGGGCCCCGCGGCGTCGCCGTGCCCCCGAGGGGGTCCGGTCAGGGCGTCAGGGGCGGGCGGGGCTCCTCGGGGCGACCGGGCCCCTGGGGAGCGCCCTCGCGGACGACCTCGCCCTGGACCACCTTCCCGTCCGGCCGGTGGATGCGGGCCTGCTGGAAGGCGTCCTGGAGGCCGCCGAGGGAGGGGGCGGCCATCCGGCGCTCCACGGCCTTCTCGGCGTACCGTCCGAGGAACGAGCGGACCTGCGGGATCAGCAGGAGCAGCCCGGCGGCGTCCGAGAGGAGGCCGGGGATCATCAGGAGCAGCCCGCCGAGCATCAGGAAGCCGTTGCGGTCGTCCGACCCGGCCCGGTCGGCGGGCGAGGGTGCCACGCCGCTCCGCGCGGCCGCCTGGGCCTGCTGGAAGGTCGAGGTGAGGTTGCGGAAGGCGCGTCGGCCCGCCCGCTTGACGACGGCGGCGCCGAGCACGGCGCCGCCGACGAGCAGGGCGAGGACGGCCGGTCCGCCCGCCGCGTCCGCCACCACCGTGAGCAGCCAGATCTCCAGGACCAGCCAGGCGGCGACGCCGAGCGGAAGAAACGTACGCGCGCGTGAGCGCTTGGGTGCGAGGGGAGGCGGTGCGCCGGTCGTCATGGACCCCAGTGTGCCTGGCGCCCCGCCGGAACGTCGTAAGGAAGGGATCAGTGCGGACGTCAGGAGGGCTTGCGGCCCAGCAGCCTGCCGACCTTCTCCGCCCGCGCCGTCAGGCCCCAGCCGGTGACCCGCCACAGCGCCTCGACGACGATGTTGCGGCTCATCTTCGAGTCGCCGACCTCGCGCTCGACGAAGGTGATCGGGACCTCGACGACGTGGAAGCCGGCGGCGACCGCGCGGCGGGCCAGGTCGACCTGGAAGCAGTAGCCCGCCGAGGCCACGTCGTCCAGGCCCAGGCCCTCCAGGGTCTCCTTGCGGAAGGCCCGGTAGCCGCCGGTGACGTCACGGATCGGCACGTCGAGCATCACGCGCGAGTAGAGGCTGCCGCCCCGGGAGATGAACTCGCGGGACTTCGGCCAGTTCACGATCCGGCCGCCCGGCACCCAGCGGGAGCCGAGGACCAGGTCCGCGCCCTTGAGGGCGGTGAGCAGGCGCGGGAGCTCCTCGGGCTGGTGGGAGCCGTCGGCGTCCATCTCGACGAGGACGTCGTAGCCGTGCTCGATGCCCCACCGGAAACCGGCGAGGTAGGCGGCGCCGAGCCCCTCCTTGCCCTTGCGGTGCAGGACGTGCACGTGGTCGTCGTCGGACGCGATCTCGTCCGCGAACTTGCCCGTGCCGTCGGGGCTGTTGTCGTCGGCGACGAGAACGTGCGCCTCGGGTACGGCCTCCCGCACCCGCGCGACGATCGGCTTGATGTTCTCCGCCTCGTTGTAGGTCGGAATGATCACCAAGGCCTTGCCGAGCGGGCCGTAACGCCTCTGGCCACCGTCGTTCACTACTGCCCCTTCGGATACATACGCGGATCCCCACCATAGCGAGGTCCTCGGAGTGCTCCGGCGCGGCGGGTCGAGCGGGACGGGTGACGTGCGGTGCGGGGCCCGGCGTCCTTCGGTCCGACCTGGGATCCGCTGGCTGCGGGTCGACCGAGAGCCGTTGTCTACTGAACGTCCGGGCCCCACCCGGGTCGCACCTTCCGCCGGAGGAACCTTCCCTCGCGGCCGAGGCGCGGGCGGCGTTCGGCTACGGCGTGGGGTGCGGTCCGGTCGGACGTCCTGTGGTGGACGCGGTGAACCTACCCGCCCCTGGCGGGCGACTGTCAATACCGACTTGACCTGCGGAGCCCCCTGGAAAGGCCAGGCCGGAGGGGAGAATCCGCAGGTCGGGGACAAGCGTGCGGGACGGCGGTACGGGTCCGAAATGCCCCCATATCAGTCGTTCGGCCGTACGAACACCGTCTGGCCGTGCACCACCGTCCGCAGACAGACGGGAAGGTCGACACCGGGCGACAGATCGGGCAGACCGGGCGTCCCGGAGCGCGGGTCGGTGGACCAGCGGGCGACCCGGTCGTCGGGCGCCTGGACGACGAGCTCCTCGGTGCGCCAGACCGCGTAGTCGGCGGGGGCGCCGGGGACCAGCGTCCCGGCGTCGTCCCGGCCCACGGCCCGCCAGCCGCCCCGGGTGTGGGCGGTGAAGGCGGCCCGGGCGGAGATCCGGTGCTCGGGGGTCCGGTGGAAGGCGGCGGCCCGGACGGCGCCCCACGGGTCGAGCGGGGTGACCGGGCTGTCGGAGCCGAAGGCCAACGGCACCCCGGCGCGCAGCAGCGCGGCGTACGGGTTGAGGGTGCGGGCCCGCTCGGCGCCGAGCCGGTCGGCGTACATGCCCTCCTCGCCGCCCCAGAGGGCGTCGAAGGCGGGCTGGACCGAGGCGGTGAGGCCCAGCTCGGCGAAGGCGGCGATCGTCTCGGGGGTGAGCATCTCGACGTGCTCGACGCGGTGCCGGGCGGCGCGGATCCGGGCCGGGCCGAGCTTCTCGGCGGCGGCCCTGACGCCCTCGACGACCGCGGTCACCGCCGCGTCCCCGATGGCGTGGAAACCGGCCTGGAGGCCCGTCTCGGTGCAGGCGACGACGTGCAGGGCGATGGCGGCCGCGTCCAGGTGGGCCGAGCCGCTGTGCCCCGCGCGGTCGGCGTAGGGCTCGTGGAGGCAGGCCGTGTGGGAGCCGAGGGAACCGTCGGCGAACAGGTCGCCGGCCGCACCGAGGGCGCCCAGGGCCCTCGCCCGCTCGACGTCGAGGTCGGCCCAGTAGCCCACGACCCGGGGCCCGGCCTCCTCGCGCGCGAGGTCCAGGAGCCCGGTGAAGTCCTCCTCGGAGGAGATCCGCGGGCCGCCGCACTCGTGCAGGGTGCCGATGCCGAGGGAGGCGGCCCGCAGCCGGGCGGCGCGCTGCGCCTCGGTGCGCTGGAGCGGGGAGACGGCGGCGAAGGCGGCCGCGCGCACGGCGTGGTGGGCGTCGCCGGTGAGCGGGCGCTGCCCGTCGTGGAAGCCGTCCAGGTCCCGGACGCCGGGCACGAGGTCGAGGAGGGCGGTCGTGACGACGGCCGAGTGGACGTCGATCCGGGTCAGGTAGAGCGGGCGTCCGCCGGTGAGCCCGTCGAGCTCGGCGCGGGTGAGCGGGCGGCGCTCGGGCCAGCGGGAGGCGTCCCAGCCGTGGCCGATGAGGATGCGGTCCTCGGGGCGGGCGGCGGCGTGCGCCCGGACCAGGTCCGCGGCCTCGGCGAGGGAGGCGGCGGAGGACAGGTCGAGCCCCGTGAGGGCGAACCCGGTGGCGGTGGTGTGCACGTGCGCGTCGACGAACGCCGGGGTGACGAGCGCGCCCTCCAGGTCGACGACCTCGTCCACGCCGGACGCGAAGGCGTCGGCGGCACCCTCCGAGCCCACCCAGGCGACGTGACCGCGCTCCACCACCATGGCGGTGGCGAAGGGGTCGGCGGGGCTGTGGACTTCTCCGCCGCGCAGCAGCACGGTGCGGTGTTCGCCGACGGACGCAGGAGGCATGGACTCGCTCATGGCACCAGGCTAGGACCTGCCGGGACCCGGTTCGTCCGGCAGGCCCCCCGGAGGGCCCGAACGGCGGCCCCGGGCGTCAGATGCGCGGCGGCCTGGCCTCGTACGGGGTGGACAGGACGACGGTCGTGCGGCTGGAGACCCCGGCCTGGGAGCGGATGCGGGTGAGCAGGTGCTCCAGCTCCAGCGGGGTGGCGACGCGGACCTTGAGGATGTAGTTCTCGTCGCCCGCCACGCTGTGGCAGGCCTCGATCTCCGGGATGTCGGCGAGCCGGTCGGGGGTGTCGTCGGGGGCGCTGGGGTCGAAGGGTTTGACCGAGATGAACGCGGTGAGCGGCAGGCCCACGGCCTCCGGGTCGACGACGGCGGCGTAGCCGCGGATGACACCGCGCTGCTCCAGTCGGCGGACGCGCTGATGCACCGCCGACGTGGACAGGCCCGTGGCCTTGCCCAGGTCGGTGTAGCTCATGCGCCCGTCCTTGACGAGCAACTCCACGATCTGACGATCCAGCTCCTCCATGCGGTGACCCTATTGCTCCGCGCGGGCGGGGGCACGGCCGGGGGCGACCCGTATGGGGCGCTATGGGGCGTCACGGGGCACCTGCGACGGGCATGTGACGAACGCCACAGGTTTGCGTCCGGCCCGGAGCGTCGCCTCACGGTTATGCGGAGTTCTGCATGGGAAGTGCTTGCTGTGGTCGAGGCCGTACGGATCCGGCCGACCCAGCCGAGGGGGAGATTCCCAATGCAGGAGCCTGTTGAATCGGTCGACACGTCCGACGAGCTCGACGCGTACGACACCTTTGAGATGTTCCGGGTCGTCTGCCCGGAGTGCGTGCAGCCCATCGCGCTGCTCGCGGACGAGGACGCGCTGCCGGAGCACGCGCTCTGCCCGACGCCGTGGAACCCCTTCGTCCTGACGGTCTGCCCGGGCACGGGCCTCTCGGCCGCCGACGCCCGCCCCGCCGACGACGTCCTGGGGGTCCAGGAGCAGGACACCGCACTGCTCCTGACGCTCCCCCAGGGACTCGACTGGCGCACGCAGCCCTTCTCGCACGTCGGCGGTCCGGGCTCGCGTCCGATCCGGGTGCCGCAGATGCGGCGCGCGGCCTGAGCCGGTCGACTACCAGTAGCCTCCCCGCACCATCGCCGCGAGCGTGGCGCGGTGCAGGATCAGGCCGTCCGGGTCACCGGGCACCTCGACCTCGCCGAAGTGGGCCTGGCGGTACGCGATCCTGAGCATCACGATCGCGTGCCGCAGCGCCGCGTAGAGCGTGTGGAACTCCATGTCGCGCGGGGTGTGGCCGGTCAGTTCCGCGTACCGCCGCTCGACCGCGTCGCGCCGCAGGAACCCCGGCAGCCCGGGCTGGCCGAAGCCGACGGTCAGGTCCTGGAAGAAGCGGTGCAGATAGACGGTCCAGCCGAGGTCGACCTCGCGGGGGGCGTACGCCGCCATCTCCCAGTCGAGGACGGCGGCGGGCGTGAACCCGTCGTAGACGATGTTCCCGATGCGGGCGTCGCCCCAGCAGAGGACGGCGGGCCCCTCGTCGGCCGGCCAGAGCTCCTCCAGCCGGGCGAAGGCCGACTCGATGAGCGGCGAGGGCGCGAGGCCCTCCACGACCCACGCGTAGTAGGCGCGTTGGGCGTCGACGTGCCGGCGCAGCGGGCTCCCGGCGCCTTCGGGCAGCAGGAACTCGGCCTCCTCCGCGGGGAACCGGTCGTGCAGCCTGGCCAGTACGGAGACGGTCCCGGCCTCCAGGCGGTCGCGCTCGGCGTCCGTGGCGGCGTGCAGCCAGTTCCCCTCGTACGTGTAGGGCATGACGTCCGGCGGGACGCGGCCCTCGGCGCGGGCCATCACGAAGAAGGGGGCGCCGAGCGGTTCCGGGTCCTCCTCCAGCCAGAGCACGCGCGGCACGGGGACGTCGGTGTGCGCGCCGACGAGGCGCATCACCCGGTGCTGGCGCGCCATGTCGTAGACGGGGAAGACGGTGTACGCGGCGGGGTCGGCGGCGAGCCGCAGGGCGCAGCCGCGCACGGGGGCGTCCGGGTGGTCGAGGTCGAAGAGCAGGGTCTCGCTGGACATGCCGTTGGAGCCGGGGACGGTGAGGCCGGTGACCCCGGCTCCGGGCAGGTGCCGGTCCAGCCAGGCGGTGAGCCGCCGGCCGAGCTCCTCGGGGTCGCGGGTGGTGGTGCGGGGGCGGGGCGCTGCCACGTGAGCCTCCTCAGGAAGCCGTCGAGGTGTGGTCGGCGAAGCCGCTGGGATCGTGACGGCCGAAGGAGCCGTGCTCGAAGATGCCGTGACCGGTGCGGCCGTCGAGGGTGAAGCGGGCGGCGTGGTCGGTGACGCCGTAGGCGGCCACGGGGTGGGCGGCGGGGTCGGAGAGGTCGTAGACGCGGCGGTCGGTCCAGCCGCGCCCCCGCCAGGATCCGTGCTGCCAGTCGGTGGCGGGCGGATAGCCGGCGCCGACGGCGAGCGGCGAGGAGGCGAGGATCTCGACGCCGATCTCCAGCGGCTTTCCGGCCGGGTCGGTGAGGTGGACGGCGGCCCGCTCGGGGTGGCGGGTGCCGGGGCGGTACGTGATCTCGGTGCGGGGCCAGCCGAGCTGCACGTCGCGACGGCCCTCGCGCACGAGCAGGGCCTCGTTGAGGGTGCGGTAGCCGTCGGCGTCCTCCTGGGCGACGACCATGAGGAAGCGGTCCTCGAAGCGCATCGGGATCCAGAGCCAGTGGAAGCCCTCGGGGCGGAACTCGGCGGCGCGGCCGGGCTCCTCGCCGGGGAGGGGGCGGACGCCCCAGCTGCGGTCGCGGGTACCGGTCCACTCCCCCGCCGTGACGGCGAACTCCTCGCCGCCCGCCCTGATGGTGCCCGCGCAGTGTCCGGCCTGGACGAAGCGGCGGCCTTCGAGGGTGAGCCGGCCGCCGTGGCGCTGGGTGTGGTGGGGTTCCCAGACGGCGGGGAAGTCGCCGGTCCAGGTGAGGTCGAAGGAGAGCCCGTCGGGGTCGTCGGGGTCGGCCGCGCAGTGCAGGGAGAGGCGCTTGAGGGGTGTGTCGACGGTGATGGCCAGCGGGCCGACGGAGAGGTTCATCCGGTCGTCGCCGAGGGCGTCGGAGGCGCGGACGGCGTGCAGCCGGTCTCCGGTGCGCAGGGTGGCGTAGGCGTCGACGACCCCGGTGTTGGGGTAGACGCCGAGGCCGGCGACGAGCAGGGCCCGGCCCGCGTGGTCGAAGACGTGGAAGATGCACCGGTCGTAGGCGTTCCGGTCGCCGCTGACGTGGTGCTTCATCGAGAGCGGTGCCTGGTGCACGGGGTATTCGTCGAGCGCGACGGGCCGGTCGTCGTCCACGGCTGACCTCCTGAGCGGCGAATGGGACCTGACGGTACGTCAGCTCACTTCCGGGGGGCCAGAGTCGTGCACCGGGTACCGGGCGAACTGCCGCTCGAATCCGCTCGGCGGTGACCCCGGCCGCCGGGGCGCGTTGGTCCGGGCATGACCACGCTGTACACCACTCCCAGCGGTTACGGTCGGCACCGACAGGCCGAGCCGCGCGGTGAAGAATCGGTTCCTCAGTTGCCGCCGACGGAGCCCGCACCGGCCCCGGCGCCCTTCCCGGCACCCGCGCAGGCCCCCGTGCCCGCCCCGGTCTCCGTGCCCATGCCGGCCCAGATCCCCGCGCCCACCCCCGCCCCCGTACCGACGCGGGGACAGGCACAGGTGAAGCCCCCCGTCCCCGCCGACCCGCCCATCTACCGGGACGTGCTCTCCCTCTGGGCCAGCCAGGGCCGCACCCTGCCCGGCCACCGCGACCAGGAGTGGGCCAGGCTCGCCGCCGGACCGGTCTGGGCGGACCGCACCGTGCGCGTCAGCGGGACTCTGGTCCGACCAGGTGGCGGGCGATGACCACGCGCTGGATCTGATTGGTCCCCTCGACGATCTGGAGCATCTTCGCCTCGCGCAGATACCGCTCCACGGGGAAGTCCGCCGTGTAGCCGTAGCCGCCGAGCACCTGCACCGCGTCCGTCGTGACCCGCATGGCGGCGTCCGTGCAGAAGAGCTTGGCCATCGCCGCGCGCAGGCCGAAGGGCCGCCCCTCGTCCCGGAGCCGCGCCGCCTCCAGGTACAGCGCCCGGCCCGCCTCGATCCGGGTCGCCATGTCGGCCAGCAGGAAGCGGAGCCCCTGGAAGTCCGCGATCGGCCGGCCGAACTGGCGGCGCTCCCGCGCGTACGCCACGGCCTCGTCCAGGGCCGCCTGGGCCAGCCCCACGGCGCAGGCGGCGATGCCGAGCCGCCCCGAGTCCAGGGCGTCCAGGGCGATCGCGAAGCCCTGCCCTTCTCCGCCCAGCCGCCGGTCGTCGGCGATCCGCACCCCGTCGAGGTGGAGCTGCGCGGTGGGAGAGCCCTTCATGCCCATCTTCCGCTCGGGAGGGGCGGCGCTCAGCCCCGGCGCGTCCCCCGGGACCAGGAAGGCGGTGACGCCCCGCGCGCCCGGCCCGCCGGTGCGGGCCATGACCGTGTAGAAGTCCGCGATCCCGCCGTGGGTGATCCAGGCCTTGGTGCCGTCGACGACCCAGGCCTCACCGTCCCGGACCGCACGGGTCCGCAGGGCCGCCGCGTCCGATCCGGCGGAGGGCTCGGAGAGGCAGTACGCGCCGAGGAGGCCGCCGCCCAGCATCGCGGGCAGGTGCGCGGCCCGCTGCCCGTCGGTGCCGTGGCCCGCGAGCGCGTGGCAGGACAGGGTGTGGACGCTCACTCCGAGGCCGACGGTGAGCCGGGCGGCGGCGAGCTCCTCCAGGACCTGGAGGTAGACCTCGTACGGCTGACCGCCCCCGCCGTACTCGGGGTCGTACGGCAGTCCGAGCAGCCCGGAGCGGGAGAGCAGCGCGAACAGCTCGCGCGGGAAGCGGCCGGCGGCCTCCTCCTCGGCGGCGTGCGGGGCGATCTCACGCCGGGCGATGTCGCGCACCAGGGAGAGCAGTTCCCGGGCCTCGTCGGTGGGCAGTCGGCGCTCCACACCGTCCGCGGTGCTGTCGGTCACGGCCGGACGCTCCTCCCTGCCGGGCGCGCGGGCGCGCGCGGAGTGCCGAGATCGCGGGGAGTATGCCCGCTCCGCCCCGGAGCATCACACGGACGCCGGGAATGCACACGGCTGCCGTGCCCACGGGACCCCGCGGACGCCCGGGGGCCGTGACCGCCTCACATGAGGCCCGCCCGGGTGACGAGGACGGCGAGCAGGAGGACCAGGGTCCAGCCGAGGACGTGCTCCAGGATCTTGGGGCCGTCCTCGCGGGGGCCGCCCGTCCGTGCGCGGAGGAGGAGGCGGGGGAGGGTGGTGGAGGTCATGCCGACCACCTTGCGCCACGGGGGCGGCCCGGGGGTAGAGACGTCGGTCACGTCCCCCGGGGCCACCGAGCCGCCTCAGCCGATGCCGAGGGCCTCCAGCGCCTTGCGCTGGGCGGCCGGGGGCCGGTCGGGGAAGTAGAGGTAGCAGACCCCGCCTGTGCCGGACACCACTTTCCCGCTCGCGTTGTACCGCTTGGTGCGGAGCCAGATGTTCTCCCACTCGTGCCGCCGGTAGACCCGGCGGACGGCCTCGTTGGTGGGGGAGGCGGGGTCGTTGGCGATGACGTCGCCGTCCGCCGTGAAGCCGATGACGGTCATCAGGTGGCCCGAGGTGCCGTAGCCGGCTCCGGTCAGCTCCTCCTTGCGGAAGGACTGGGACGTGATGGCCGGGATGCCGACGCGGACCAGGGATTCGAGTTCCGTGAGCGAGCGCAGCCGGGTGACCACGGCGTTCATGTCGGGGTAGGTGGCCGCGTAGGCGGCGTTGAAGGGCCAGTTGCCGCAGCCCTGGTACTGGTGGTCGTAGGTGAAGCGGGCGGCGTGGCAGACCTGCGGGTCGGCGAAGGACGGGTTCACCCAGGCCAGCTGCTCGGCCGTGGGCCGCCGTCCCCAGTACTCGACGATCATCTGGGAGGAGGTCGGGCTGCACCAGGCCTCGCCGCCGTTGTCGTACTCGGGGTACTGGCCGACGTGGGTGTTCTGGGAGTAGCGCGGGACGGCGAGCTCGTGGTCGAGGCCCGGCGCGGAGGCCGGGACGGTGAAGCGGTCCGGGATGTCCGAGGCCATGGCGCCGATCCGCCGGACGGTCGGGGTGAGGTCGGTCCCGGGGGTGCGGTGGAGGGTGAGGCGCAGCCGGTACGAGCGCAGCCGCAGGCCGCTCGCGGCGTCGTCGATCGCGAAGGTGTCGGTCCAGACGGTGCTCCTGCCGTCGGTCTGGTCGTCCACCGAGGTGCGGCGGATGTCGCCGTCGCCGGAGGCCCAGCGGCCGAGCACGTACCAGGGGGTGGCGGTGGCGTCGGAGTACGTGCCGGACAGTTCGACCTGGATCCAGGTGCCGGGCGGTGTGGCGGCGTTCCAGGAGGCGATGACCTCGGTGGCGGGCACGGCCGGGGTGTGGACGGGCGAGGTCCAGCTCGCGTACTCCCAGGCGGAGGTGCGGCCGGTGTGCGGGTCGGTGTAGTCGACGCGCCCGGCGGGGGCGTCGAGGACCAGGCCGGGCCGGAGGCCGGCGACCGCCTTCGTGCCGGTCGCCGCGCCGCACCTCCAGTCCGTGTACGAGGACCAGAAGCGGTTGTCGACGAGTCCGGCGGCGGGGGCGTGGCCCCGCCCGGCGCCGTCGGCCGCGCAGTCGGCGGCGGCGCAGGCGGGGCCTGCGGTCGTCGGGCCCGCGGTCGCGAGGTCCGCGGCGGTGGCGGTGCCGGCGGCGGCCGTTCCCGCAGCGGCCGCGAGCGCCGCGGCGAGGACGGTTCTGCGTGGGGTGGAGCTGGTCATGGGCGGTGACCCCCAGTCGAGAACGGTGGGCGTACGAAAGTGCCGAGGCGTGGGCGTACGGCCTCTGCACCGGTGGAGGGACGGGGCTGCGCGGGCCCACTATCCCGGCTCCCGCGGGGCCTCCGCCAGCACTTCGGCTCGCGTCGCCGCACCAATATTGGTCTTCACCACTGGCGGCGGTACCTCGCTGACCTGCGGCGGTCCCCCGCTCCCCTACGCTGGGGCCATGAACGCCCTCGACCGCGCGGCGCGCGCGCTGCTCCGGCTGCCGCCCTCCTGCGGACCGGTCCGGATGGTGGCGGTCGACGGCCACGCGGGCTCCGGCAAGTCCACCCTGGCGGCCCGTCTGTCCGCCGCCCTCGGCGACGCCCCCGTCCTCCACCTCGACGACCTCGCCACGCACGAGGAGCCCTTCGCGTGGACCGACCGGCTGCGGGAGCAGGTCCTGGAGCCGCTCTCCCGGGGCGGGGCCGCCTCCTACCGGCCCTACGACTGGCGGCTGCGGCGCTTCGGGGAGGCGCGGGCGCTGCCCCCGGCCCCGGTGGTCCTCGTCGAGGGCGTCGGCGCCGGCCGGCGGGTGGTGCGGCCGTTCCTGGCGCGGCTGCTGTGGATGGAGCGCGGTGCCGAGGATTCCTGGGCGCGCGGGCGTCGGCGGGACGGTCCGGAGCAGGCCTCCTTCTGGGACGGTTGGACCGTGGCGGAGACTCGCCATTTCGCCGAGGACCCCTCCCGACCCTTCGCCGACGCCCTGGTGCGGGAGTGCCGGGAGGGGTACGACTGGCTTCCCGGGCCCGCCGTGACAGCGGGCACGCACCAGATCGTCACGCACGGTGACGGCTCCGCGTCCGTGATCTGAGGGGCCCGAGGTCCGCTTCCGCAAGTGCCTCAACTTCGCTTGACCGACGGGGCGTACAGGTCTTACGTTCTGAATGTGCGGCTTTTCGGAGCCGCCGCGGACACGAAGCCCCCGGTTGTTCCCCCGTGATCGGGGGCTTCGTTCTGCCCGCAGAAGCCCTGTCGGGGTCTTTTTCGCGCCCCCTTCGCCCCCTCCGCGCCCCCTGACGCTCACCCAGGGTCACCGCTTGCGGATCATGCGCTTCTCCTTAAGCACGCACCCCCTGCGCAGGTACGATGCCCCCAGGTGCGGTCAAATCCCGTCCATGCGATGACGGTTGTGGGGGACCCGATGGACATCGGCACGCAGGGCTCGCAGGCCCCGGCCGAGCTCGCCTGGCTGCGCGGAGTCGACGCCTACACGATGGGCGCGTATCCGCAGGCGGAGGACGAGTTCCGGACGGCGGTACGGATCGACCCCGGGATGGCGGACGCCTGGCTCGGGCTGCACGCGCTCCGGGCCGACACCACGACCGCGCTGCTGCGCATGTACCGCAACCGCGAGCGCTTCGGCGAACAGCGGACCCGGTACCGTCGCACCCTCAACTCCTGGTACTGGCTGGGATGGTGGGTGCAACCGGTCCTGGAGAGCCCCCGCGACCTGCTGCTCGCGCACGCCTCCCACTGGCTCGACGGACGCCACGTGCCGGAGCTCGACCGGGCCCTCGCGGGCCTCCCCCCGGTCGACGCCGATCCGCAGGTCCGCTTCCTGCACGCCTGCCGCGCCTATCTCGTCAAGGACTGGGACCAGCTCGTCCGGCACACCGAGCCCCTCGTCGACGACCCGCTGCTCGGCATCGAGGCCGGGCTCTTCGGCGGCATGGCCCGGGTGCGCCTGGAGATGTACGGCCAGGCCGAGCCGCTCCTCTCGGCCTCGCTGATGCGGTGCCGCAGCGAGCAGCCGCAGCGCAAGGAGCTGCGCTACTGGCTGGCCCGCGCCCACGAGGGCACCGGGCGCAGCGCCGCCGCGCTCCCCCTCTACCGGGCCGTGCACCGGATCGACCCGGCCTTCATGGACACGGCGGCGCGGCTCGCGGCGATCGCCGAGTACGACGGGTTCGAGGGGTACGACGGGGTGGACGACCCGGCCGGGCTCGCGACGGTCGCGACGGGCACCCTCGGCGGGGGCCTCGGGCAGGACGCGGTGGACACCGTGCCGGGCGCCGAGCCCGAGGCGGGCGGACTCGGCGACGGGCTGCGGCTCGCGCCCGAACCGGTGCCGCCGGTCGCCCCCGTCGCGCCGCCGGAGACCGTACGGCAGAAGGCCCCGCTGCCCGGCCGGTCGGCGCCGCCGCGCTTCCCGGCCGGGCCCACCGATCCCGCACTCCTCGCGGAGGCGCTGGCCGAGCTGGAGGGCATGGTCGGGCTCGAACCGGTCAAGCGCCAGGTCAAGGCGCTCTCGGCGCAGCTGGAGATGGCACGGCTGCGGGCCGGGCAGGGCCTTCCGGTGCAGCCCCCCAAGCGCCACTTCGTCTTCTCGGGCCCCTCGGGCACCGGGAAGACCACGGTCGCCCGCATCCTCGGGCGGGTCTTCTACGCCCTCGGGCTGCTCGGCGGCGACCACCTCGTGGAGGCCCAACGGGCCGACCTGGTCGGCGAGTTCCTGGGCCAGACCGCGGTCAAGGCCAATGAGCTGATCGACTCGGCGGTCGGCGGCGTGCTGTTCGTCGACGAGGCCTACGCGCTCTCCAACACCGGCTACAGCAAGGGCGACGCCTACGGGGACGAGGCCCTCCAGGTGCTCCTGAAGCGGGCCGAGGACAACCGCGACCACCTCGTGGTCATCCTGGCCGGCTACCCCGAGGGCATGGACCGGCTGCTCAGCGCCAACCCCGGTCTGTCCTCCCGGTTCACCACCCGCGTCGACTTCCCCTCGTACCGCCCGCTGGAACTCACCGCCATCGGCGAGGTCCTCGCGGCGGCCAACGGGGACGGCTGGGACGAGGAGGCCCTCGACGAGCTCCGCTCGATCAGCGGACACGTCGTCGACCAGGGCTGGATCGACGAGCTCGGCAACGGCCGCTTCCTGCGCACCCTGTACGAGAAGTCCTGCGCCTACCGGGACCTGCGGCTCTCCGGATGTCCGGGAACCCTGAGCCGGGAGGACCTCGCCACCCTCCGGCTCGCCGACCTCATGCAGGCGTACGGCGAGGTCCTGTCGGGCCGCGGTCCGGTCGACCGCGGCCCGCAGCAGGAGCCGCCGGGGTACTAGGCCCCGGCGGCACCGGGCTTCCAGAGAGCCGAGCCCCCGGGGCGCCCGGTTTCCGAGGAGCCGAGCTCCCCGGGTGCCGGGCCTCCTGGGCCCGGCACCCCGGTCACCGGCCCGTGCGCGCCGGGGTCGGCTGGACGCGGTGGGCGGGGTCGCGGACCTCGCCCACCAGCATCTCCAGGACGTCCTCCAGGGCGACCAGGCCGAGGACCCGGCCCGAGCCGTCCGCGACCTGCGCCAGGTGGGTGGCGGCGCGGCGCATCACGGTGAGGGCGTCGTCGAGCGGCAGCTCCGCGCGGAGCGTCGCCATCGGGCGCCACAGCCGCTGCGGCACCGCCCGCTCCCGATCCTCCAGGTCGAGGACGTCCTTCACGTGCACGAAGCCCATGAAGGTCGCCCGGCCCTCGGCGCGGACCGGGAAGCGGGAGTACCCGGTCCGGACGGTCAGCTCCTCGATCTCGCGCGGGGTGACCGACGGCGGGACCGTGACGAGGGAGGCGGGGGCGATGAGGACGTCCGTCACCGGGCGGCTGCCCAGTTCGAGGGCGTCCTCCAGGCGCTCCTGCTCGACCGGGTCGAGCAGCCCCGCCTGGCCCGCGTCCTCCACGAGCCGGCCGAGCTGGGCACTGGTGAAGACCGCCTCCACCTCGTCCTTCGGCTCGACCTCGAACGCCCGCAGGACCAGCCGGGCGCAGGCCCCGAGCGCGGCCGTGACCGGCCGGCAGAGCCGGGCGAAGCCGACGAGGGCCGGGGCGAGCCAGAGGGCGGTGCGCTCGGGGTCAGCCATCGCCAGGTTCTTCGGGACCATCTCGCCGATGACGAGGTGGAGGAAGACGACCGCGGCGAGGGCGATGACGTAGCCGAGCGGATGGATCAGCCCCTCCGGGACGCCGACCGCGTGGAAGACCGGTTCGAGGAGGTGGGCGACGGTCGGCTCGGCGACGGCGCCGAGCGTCAGGGAGCAGACGGTGATGCCGAACTGGGCGGCGGCCATCATCTGCGGCAGGTTCTCCAGGCCGTGCAGGACCTGCTTGGCCCGGGCGCCCCCGAGCGGCTCGATCTGGCTGCGCCGGACGGAGACGAGGGCGAACTCGGCCCCGACGAAGAAGCCGTTGGCGAGGACCAGGAGGACGGCGAAGAGGAGTTGCAGGGTGCTCATCGGCCCGCCTCCGCGGGAACGGGGACCGGAGCGGCGTCCGCCGCGCCCGAGCCCGGCCCGGAGGCCGAGACCCCGACCGGCTCCGGACCCGGGACCGACGTCCCCGTCCGGCCCGCGCCGGAGACCGGGGCGAGCGGGCCCGCGTCGGAGACGGAGGTCCCTGCCGGGTCCCCGGCCGGCGTCCCGACCGCGTCCGCGTCGGGGGCCGTCCTGACGATCCGTACCCGCTCGGCGCGGTAGCGGTCCACCTGGCGCACCGAGAGCCGCCAGCCGGGCAGCTCGGCCCGGTCCCCGGGGGCCGGGATGCGCCCGAGGAGGTCGGCGACGAGCCCGGCGACGGTCTCGTACGGCCCGTCGGGCACGTCGAGGCCTATCCGGCGCAGGGTGTGGACCCGGCAGGAGCCGTCGGCCTCCCAGGCGGGACGGCCGTCCTCGGCGGGTGCCGCGGCCAGCTCGGGCCGCCCGTCGGCGGCGGTGTCGTGCTCGTCGCGGACCTCTCCGACGAGCTCCTCCACGATGTCCTCCAGGGTGACGACGCCGGCCGTGCCGCCGTACTCGTCGACGACCACCGCGATCGGCTGCTCCCGGCGCAGCCGCTCCAGGAGCGTCTGGGCGGGCAGCGTCTCGGGGACGAGGAGCGGCGGGACCGCGATCCGGCCGACGGGGGTGCGCAGGCGGGCGTGCGGGGCGACGGCGAGCGCGTCCTTGAGGTGGACCATGCCGACGATCTCGTCGATGCGGTCGCGGTAGACCGGGAAGCGCGAGAGGCCGGTGGCCCGGGTGAGGTTGAGGACGTCGGCCGCGGTGGCGTCCCACTGGAGGGCGCTCACCTTCACGCGCGGGGTCATGACCTGCTCGGCGGTGAGGCCGCCGAGGGTCAGGGTCCGTACGAAGAGGTCGGCGGTGTCCTGTTCGAGCGCGCCGGCCCGGGCGGAGTGCCGGGCCAGGGAGACGAGCTCGCCGGGGGTGCGGACCGAGTCCAGCTCCTCGGTGGGCTCGACGCCCAGGAGCCGTACCAGCCGGTTGGCGACCCGGTTGAGCAGGGAGATCACCGGCCGGAACAGCGCCGAGAAGCGGCGCTGCGGGGTGGCGACGAAGCGGGCGACCTGGAGCGGCCGGGAGACCGCCCAGTTCTTCGGGACGAGCTCGCCGACCACCATCTGGACGGCGGAGGCGAGCAGCATGCCGATCACCACCGAGATCCCGGAGACGGCCCCTTCGGGCAGTCCGGTCGCGGTGAGCGGCCCGTGCAGCAGCCCGGCGAGCGCGGGCTCGGCGAGCATGCCGACGACCAGCGAGGTAATCGTGATGCCGAGCTGGGTGCCGGAGAGCTGGAAGGACAGCTCGCGCAGCGCGGTGACGACGGTGCGGGCACGCCGGTCGCCGTCGGCCGCGGCCCGCTCGGCCTCGGCGCGCTCGACGGTCACGAGGCCGAACTCGGCGGCCACGAAGAAGCCGTTGGCGAGGATCAGGAGGAAGGCCGCGAAGAGCAGCAACAGGGAGACGATCATGCCGCCGCCTCCGGGGAGGGGGCGGCGCAGGTACTACCGGACGATCCGTCCATTGCTGGAGGGAGTCACTCCTCGGGTCGAAGGGAGGTCTCGCGGGCCGCGGGAGCGGCCCTGCACACGCGAGACGGTGGTGCCGCTCGGCACCACCGTCTCCAGAGTAATCACGTCGGCGCCCCGAGGGGCAGGGGGTCGGCCCCGGATGGGGGACGGACCGGGGATTCCCCCGGTCGCACTCGGGGTCTCAGAGGGTTTCCGAGCCCGTTCCGTGGCTCTCCGCGAGGGCTCGCAGGGCGCGGGCGTCGCGGATCGCCGATTCCTTGGCGATGCCGGGCTGGATGCCGAGCGCCGGCATGCTGGTGCCGTCGCTGAGGTCGAGGAAGACCCAGGGGTCGCCGGGGCGGAGGTTCACCTTGAGGATCTCCGCCCAGGCGAGGCGCCGGGTCCTGGTGATGTTGACGACGGTGACGCCCTCGTCGTCGGCGACGACCTTGGGGCGGCTCAGCAGGACGAGGACCCCGGACAACAGCGCGGCGGTGAGGAAGAAGCTGGCGCGCTCCCCCGGTCCCAGCCGCTCCAGCATCATCGCGACGGCGCTGATGACCACGAACATCGCGGCGCTCATGGTCAGCAGGACGGCCCGGGTGCGCCCGGGACGGAAGGTGACCGGGAGGGCGGGCGGTGCGGTCTGGGACATCGGGTTCCTCGGTGCCTGGGGGCGTGCGGGCCGGTCGTCAGAGGCGGCAGGCGTGGATGGCGGTGGTGAGGATGGCGCGGGCGCCGATCTCGTACAGGTCGTCCATGATCCGCTGCGCCTCCTTGGCGGGGACCATGGCGCGGACGGCGACCCAGCCCTCGTTGTGCAGCGGGGAGACGGTCGGCGACTCCAGGCCCGGGGTGAGGGCGACGGCCTGCTCCAGGTGCTCGGCCCGGCAGTCGTAGTCCATCATCACGTACGAGCGGGCGACCAGGACGCCCTGGAGGCGGCGCATGAACTGCTGCACCTGCGGGTGGTCGTCCGAGGCGCCGTGGCGGCGGACGACGACGGCCTCGGAGGTCAGGATCGGCTCGCCGATGACCTCCAGGCCCGCGTTGCGCAGGCTGGTGCCGGTCTCCACGACGTCCGCGATGACCTGGGCGACGCCCAGCTGGATCGCGGTCTCGACGGCGCCGTCCAGGTGGACGACGGAGGCGTCGATGCCCTGGTCGGCGAGGTGCTTGGCGACGATGCCCTCGTAGGAGGTGGCGATCGTCATGCCGCCGAAGTCCTCGGGGCCGTTGGCGGTGCCGGGGCGGGTGGCGTAGCGGAAGGTGGAGCGGCCGAAGTTCAGCGGGAGGATCTCCTCGGCGCTGGCTCCGGAGTCCAGGAGCAGGTCACGGCCGGTGATGCCGATGTCCAGCTTCCCGGAGGCGACGTAGATCGCGATGTCCTTCGGCCGCAGGTAGAAGAACTCGACCTCGTTGTCGGGGTCGATGACCACGAGCTCCTTGGACTCCTTGCGCTGGCGGTAGCCGGCCTCATGGAGCATTGCCGACGCAGGTCCGGAGAGGGAACCCTTGTTGGGAACGGCGATGCGCAGCATGGGGTGGGCTTCCTTTGCCTGGGAGTTCTGGGGAGGGTGTGCGGCTTTTCCGGTTTTCCGGGTGGTGCTCAGAGGTGGGCGTAGACGTCGTCGAGCGAGATCCCGCGGGCGACCATCATCACCTGGACGTGGTACAGCAGCTGCGAGATCTCCTCGGCGGCCGCTTCCTTGCCCTCGTACTCGGCGGCCATCCAGACCTCGGCGGCCTCCTCGACGACCTTCTTGCCGATGGCATGGACGCCCTTGTCCACCAGTTCCGCGGTGCGGGAGGTGGCCGGGTCGCCGGTCTCCGCCTTGAGCTTGAGCTCGGTGAAGAGCTCTTCGAAGGTTTTGTTCGCCATGATGGTCCTAAGAGTACGGGGTAAGGGTCGCGTCACTAGCGCCAGGGCTCGCTGACCGTGCGCAGGGTGGTGGCCGTGGCGACGGCGGCGGTGACCGCTTCGTGGCCCTTGTCCTCGGAGGACCCCTCGAGGCCGGCGCGGTCGAGCGCCTGCTCCTCGTTGTCGACGGTGAGGACGCCGAATCCGACGGGTACGCCGGTGTCGATCGAGACCTGGGTGAGGCCGTGGGTGACGCCCTGGCACACGTACTCGAAGTGCGGCGTTCCGCCGCGGATGACGACGCCGAGCGCCACGATGGCATCGTAGCCGCGCCCGGCGAGGACCTTCGCCACGACCGGGAGCTCGAAGCTGCCGGGGACGCGCAGCAGCGTCGGCTCTTCGATGCCGAGTTCGCCGAGGGCGCGCAGGGCGCCGTCGACGAGACCGTCCATGATCTTCTCGTGCCACTGCGCCGCGATCACCGCGACCCGGAGGTCGCCGCAGTTCTTCACGCTGAGGACGGGTGCGCCCTTGCCGCTCATGTCTCTCCTAGCCGATCAGCCGATGTCGTACGTACGTGCTTACTGGTTGCCGCAGGTGGAGGCCGGGGAGCCGTCCAGCCAGGGCAGGTCGTGCCCCATCCGGTCCCGCTTGGTGCGCAGGTAGCGGAGGTTGTGCTCGCCGGCCTGGACCGGCATGGGCTCCCTGCCCTCGACCCGGAGGCCGTGCCGGGTGAGGGCGTCGATCTTGTCGGGGTTGTTGGTCAGCAGGCGCAGGCTGCGGACGCCGAGGTCCCCGAGGATCTGCGCGCCGGCCGCGTAGTCGCGGGCGTCGGCGGGCAGTCCGAGCTCCAGGTTGGCGTCGAGGGTGTCGCGGCCGCGCTCCTGGAGCTCGTACGCCCGCAGCTTGGACAGCAGGCCGATGCCGCGGCCCTCGTGGCCGCGCAGGTAGACGACGACGCCGCGGCCGGCCTCGGTGATCCGGTCCATGGAGGCCTGCAGCTGGGGGCCGCAGTCGCAGCGCAGCGACTGGAAGATGTCGCCGGTCAGGCACTCGGAGTGGACCCGGACGAGGACGTCCTCGCCGTCGCCGATCTCGCCGTGGACGAGGGCGACGTGCTCGACGCCGTCGACGGTGGAGCGGTAGCCGTACGCGGTGAACTCGCCGTGCGCGGTGGGGAGCTGGACCTCGGCCTCGCGCCGGACGGTCGGCTCGGCGGAGCGGCGGTAGGCGATCAGGTCCTCGATGGAGATGATCGTCAGGCCGTGCTTGCGGGCGAAGGGGACGAGCTCGGGCAGGCGCAGCATCACGCCGTCCTCGCCGGCGATCTCGACGATCGCTCCGGCCGGGCGGAGGCCCGCGAGGCGGGCGAGGTCGACGGCGGCCTCGGTGTGTCCGTTGCGGGCGAGGACGCCGCCGGGCTTGGCGCGCAGCGGGAAGATGTGGCCGGGGCGGACGAAGTCGCCGGGCTCGTGGCGGCCGGAGGCCAGCATCCGCAGGGTGGTGGCGCGGTCGGCGGCGGAGATGCCGGTGGTGACGCCGTGGGCGGGGGACGCGTCCACGGAGACGGTGAAGGCCGTGCGCATCGACTCGGTGTTGTGCTCGACCATCTGCGGGAGTTCGAGGCGCCGCAGCTCCTCGTCCTCCATGGGGGCGCAGATCAGGCCGCGGCACTCGCTCATCATGAAGGCGATGATCTCGGGGGTGGCCTTCTCGGCGGCGATGACGAGGTCGCCCTCGTTCTCGCGGTCCTCGTCGTCGACGACGACGACGGGGCGGCCGGCGGCGATGTCGCGGACGGCCTGCTCGACGGGGTCGAGGGCCAGGTCGGTGGCGTCCCAGATCGGAAGCGCGCTCATGCCGTGGCTCCTTCCAGAGCGGAGGTCGTGCGCGTCCGGAGCCACCAGTCGCGCATGCCCCAGACGACGAGGGCGAAGTAGACGACGTAGACGAGGCCGGAGAAGGCGAGGCCGCTGTCGAAGGCGAGCGGGACGCCGACGAGGTCGACGAGGAGCCAGGCGAACCAGAACTCGACGAGGCCGCGGGCCTGGGCGATCATCGCGACGAGGGTGCCGACGAAGATGTACGCGTCGGCCCAGGGGCTCCAGGAGAGCGACGGGTAGAGGGTGAAGAGGCCGCCGACGGCGAGGGTGCCGAGGACCGCGCCCGCCAGGAGCAGTCCGCGCTCCTTCCAGGTGGCGAAGCGGACGGCGATGGAGCCGTCCTGGGCCTGCCGCCTGCCGCGGTTCCACTGCCACCAGCCCCAGGCGGCGACGCCGATGACGAGGAGCTGCTTGCCGACGCCGCCGGAGAGGTGGGCGGAGGCGTAGGCGCCGACGAGGATGACGCCGGAGAGGAGCTGGGCGGGCCAGGTGAGGATCGAGCGGCGCCAGCCGAGCGCGAGGGCGACGAGCCCGATCGTGTTGCCGATCATGTCGGACCACATGATGTGCTGGCCGAAGACGGCGAACGCCTCGGAGTTGAGCCAGTTCACTTCTCGTTCTCCTTGGCGTCGGTGCCGAGCAGCCGCTCGACGTACTTGGCGATGACGTCCACCTCGAGGTTGACCGGGTCGCCGGACTGCTTGATGCCGAGCGTGGTCAGGTCGAGGGTGGTCGGGATGAGGCTGATGGTGAACCAGTCGTCGGCGACCTCGACGACGGTGAGGCTGACGCCGTCGACCGTGATCGAGCCCTTCTCGACGACGTACCGGGAGAGGTGGGCGGGCAGGCCGACCTTGACCAGTTCCCAGTGCTCGGACGGGGTCCGCTCCAGGAGGGTGCCGGTGCCGTCGACGTGGCCCTGGACGATGTGGCCGCCGAGGCGTCCGCCGACGGCCATGGGGCGCTCCAGGTTGACCCGGGAGCCGACTTCGAGGGCGCCGAGGCTGGACCGCTTGAGGGTCTCGGCCATGACGTCGGCGGTGAACTCGCCGTCGCCGGACCCGACGACCGTGAGACAGACACCGTTGACGGCGATGGAGTCGCCGTGCCGGGCGCCTTCCGTGACCAGGGGGCCGCGCAGCCGGAAGCGGGAGGCGTCCTCCAGCCGTTCGACGGCGACGACCTCGCCCAGTTCTTCGACGATTCCGGTGAACACGGTCAGGCTCCCTTGAGGGTGGCGGTGATGCGGAGGTCGGATCCGACGCGCGCGGTCTCGGTGATGTCGAGCCGCAACGCTTCGGTGAGGGTGGAGATTCCGGCGTCGGCGAGGGCGGTGGGGCCCGCGCCGAGGAGGACCGGGGCGAGGTAGCCGACGACCTGGTCGACGGCGCCCGCGGCGAGGAAGGCGGCCGCGAGGGTGGGGCCGCCTTCGAGGAGGATCGAGCGGACACCGCGCGCGTGGAGGGCGTCCAGGAGGGCGGGGACGGCGAGGCCGCGCTCGGCCCTGGGGAGCCGTACGACGTCCGTGAGCACGGTCTCGGCGTCCTCGGCGATCGCGATCAGGGTGGGGCCGGCCCCGTCGAGGACCCGGGCGCCGGGCTTGACGGCGCTCGCCTCGGTGTCGACGACGACCCGCAGCGGCTGGACGACCGCCGTCTCCGTGTCCGCGACGCCCCGTACGGCCAGGTGGGGGTCGTCGGCGCGGGCGGTGCCGGAGCCGACGACGACGGCGTCGGCCTCGGCGCGCAGCCGGTGGACGTCGGCGCGGGACTCGGCGGAGCTGATCCAGCGGGAGGTGCCGTCGGCGGCGGCGATCCGGCCGTCGAGGGTGGCGGCGTACTTCCAGCGGACGAAGGGGCGGCCGCGGCGGACGGAGGTGAGCCAGGCGATGTTGCCGGACTCGGCCTCGTCCTCCAGGAGGCCCTGCTCGACCTCGACCCCGGCGGCGCGAAGGGTGCCGGCTCCGCCCGTGGCCTGCGGGTTCGGGTCGCCGACCGCGTACACGACCCGGCTGATCCCGGCCTCGATCAGGGCCTGGGAGCAGGGGCCGGTGCGGCCGGTGTGGTCGCAGGGTTCGAGGGTGACGTACGCGGTGCCGCCGCGGGCCAGGACGCCGGCCGCGCGCAGGGCGTGGACCTCGGCGTGGGGGCCGCCGGCGCCCTGGTGGAAGCCTTCGCCGACCGGGTGGCCGGAGGCGTCGGTGATGACGCACCCGACGACCGGGTTGGGGCTGGTGGCGCCGAGAGCGCGCGCGGCGAGCTCGACGGCGCGTCGCATGGCGGTGATGTCGGCCTGCCGGTCCACCGGGTCCTCCTGCCTCTTCGGGCACGGACTCCGGGGCCTGTCGATGACGACAGGGAGCGGGTACGACGCTTCGCACGGGGTGTGCCGATACGGCCGGAGGTCTGCGGGTGCGCCGACGGAACGCGGCCACCAGCGGACGTACGGCCGACGCACCCCTGGAAGGGGTCGCCCGCCGCGCACTGCCTCCCATCCGGACTTTCACCGTCGGTCCAGGAATTTCACCTGGTCAACCGGCCGCTGGCTTGCGGACGGGTCGCGGACTATACCGCCGGTTCGGAATTACACCGACCCCGGAGTGCGCTGCTGCTGATACAGGGCCAGTGTGCCACGGCTCGCCGGGAGCGATAGGCCGGGACCCTGTGGGCTGGCTCACAGACCCCTCGCGGAGCCCATATGGTCCAGACCTATTGACGCACTGGTCTAGTCCTCTTAATCTCCGTGTCACCTCCGAGGTAACGGCCCGTCGGCGTGCGCACTCCACGGGCCCAACACGTACCACCCCCTTGTTCGTTGCGTGTTTTCCCCCGCCCCAGGAGGAACCGATCGTGCTGTCCCCCACGACCAGGAGAGCCTCGCTGCTCGCGTCCGGTGCCGCCGTCGCCGGACTGCTGCTCAGCTCGCTCTCCGGCGGCGTCTCGTACGCCGCCGACAACGAGTCCTGTCGCCCCGACGGGCTCTACAGGACGCCGGGCGTCGACGTCCCGTACTGCTCGGTCTACGACACCGAGGGCCGCGAGAAGATGGGCGCGGACCACCAGCGCCGGGTCATCGGCTACTTCACCGGCTGGCGCACCGGCAAGAACGGCCAGCCCGCGTACCTGGCCAAGGACATCCCGTGGGACAAGATCACCCACATCAACTACGCCTTCGGCCACATCGGCGGCGACAACAAGCTCTCCGTGGGCACGGACGGCCCGGAGAACGCCGCCACCGGGATGACCTGGCCCGGTGTCGCCGGCGCCGAGATGGACCCCGCGTACCCCTACAAGGGTCACTTCAACCTGCTCAACAAGTTCAAGAAGCAGCACCCGAACGTCAAGACGCTGATCTCGGTCGGCGGCTGGGCGGAGACCGGCGGCTACTTCGCGGACAACGGCGACCGGGTGAACTCGGGCGGCTTCTACTCGATGGCGACCAACGCCGACGGTTCGGTCAACCAGGCCGGGATCGACACCTTCGCGACCTCGGCCGTCGACTTCATCCGGAAGTACGGGTTCAACGGCGTCGACATCGACTACGAGTACCCGACCACGATGAAGGACGCCGGCAACCCGCTGGACTGGCAGCTCGCCAACGCGCGCCGCGCCGGACTCGTACAGGGCTACGCGGCCCTCATGAAGTCCCTGCGCGAGAAGCTGGACACGGCGGGCGCCGCGGACGGCAGGCACTACCTGCTGACCGTCGCCGCCCCCTCCTCCGGCTATCTGCTGCGCGGCATGGAGACCTTCCAGATGCAGAAGTACCTGGACTACGTCAACATCATGTCCTACGACCTGCACGGCGCCTGGAACGAGTACGTCGGCCCCAACGCCTCCCTCTTCGACGACGGCAAGGACGGCGAGCTCGCCGCGGCCAACGTCTACGGCTCCTCGCAGTACGGCTCCATCGGCTACCTCAACACCGACTGGGCGTACCACTACTTCCGCGGCTCCATGCCGGCCGGCCGGATCAACATCGGCCTGCCCTACTACACCCGCGGCCACAAGAACGTGCAGGGCGGCACCGACGGCCTGTGGGGCAGGGCCTCCGCGACCACCTGCCCGGCCGGCGCCGGTCTGACCAAGTGCGGCGACGGCGCCACCGGCATCGACAACCTCTGGCACGACAAGGACACCAACGGTGTCGAGTCGCCCGCGGGCTCCAACCCGATGTGGCACGCCAAGAACCTGGAGAAGGGGATCGTCGGCGACTACGTCACCCGGTACGGCTTCCCGGCGAACACCACGCTGACCGGCACCTACGCCCGCAAGTACGACGCGACCCTGGTCGCGCCGTGGCTGTGGAACGCGCAGAAGAAGGTCTTCCTCTCCACCGAGGACGAGCAGTCCGTGGCCGCGAAGGCCGACTACGTGGTCGACCGCGGCATCGGCGGCACCATGGTCTGGGAGATGGCCGGCGACTACGGCTGGAACGCCACCAAGGGCCAGTACGAGATGGGCTCGACGCTCACCTCGCTGATGTACGACAAGTTCAGGGCGGCCACCCCGTACGGCGCGAAGAAGTCCAACAAGGCGCTGCCGACCCAGGCCGTGAAGATCGACGCCCAGTTCACCGAGTTCAAGCTGGGCGACTCGAACTACCCGATCACGCCGAAGATCAAGATCACCAACAACACGGCGACGGCGCTGCCCGGCGGCACCGAGTTCCAGTTCGACTACGGCACCTCGGCCCCGGCCAACGCCTCCGACCAGTCCGGCTTCGGCACGAAGGTCATCAGCAGCGACCACACGGGCTCGAACGCGGGCGGTCTGAAGGGCGACTTCCACCGCGTCTCCCTGAAGCTCCCGGCCTGGCAGTCGCTGGCCCCGGGCGCCACGATCGACCTGGCGTTCAACTACTACCTGCCGGTGTCCACCCCCTCCAACTGGACGGTGAACATCAACGGCACGACGTACGCCCTCGCCGGTGACCTGGCGCGCGGCACGACGGTCGTGGAGCCGGGCACCACCACCCCGCCCACCACTCCCCCGACCACGCCGCCCACCACCCCGCCGACGACTCCCCCGACCACGCCTCCGACGACGCCGCCCACCACGGGCTGCACCGCTCCGGCGTACGTGGCCGGCACGGTCTACAACGCGGGCAACGAGGTCTCCCACAAGGGCAAGAAGTGGAAGGCCCAGTGGTGGACGCAGAACGAGGAGCCGGGCACGACCGGCGACTGGGGCGTCTGGAAGGACCTCGGCGCCTGCTGACGTCCCCTGCGACGCCCCTCCGACGACCCCCGGCGGCGGACACTCACGGCCCTTGCCGCCGCCGGGCCCACCGCGCCGCGCTCCCCTGTCCGGGGCGCGGCGCGGCGGTGTTTTCGCTTCGCCGCCCGGGGGCGCGGCGCGGCGGCGTTCCCGCTTCCCCGCCCGGGCCTACGGGAACAACTCGTCCTGGGCCGCGTCGCGCGCCCGGAGGAGGGCGCCGCGGAGGACCGCGGCGTCCCCGAGGGCGGTCGGGCGGACCTCCGTGCGCAGCGGCGAGAGGGTGGAGAGTTCCGCCTCCACGCGGGCGGCGAGCTCCGAGCCGCCCGCGTGGCCGGTCTCCCCGGCGAGGACCACGCATCCGGGGTCCAGGACGGAGACGACGGCGGCCGCGCCGACGGCGAGGCGGCGGGCCAGGGCGTCGAGGAAGGGTCCGTGGTCCGCTCCGAGCGCGTCGGCGGGGTCGAGACCGTGGGCGGCGGCGAGGGCCCCGACGGCGGCCGCGCAGGACAGCTCGTGGAAGCCGCCGTCACAGCCGGTGGCCGAGGGGAGTCCGGAGGTGCCGGGGACCGGCAGGAAGCCGATCTCCCCCGCGCCGCCGGAGGCTCCCCGGCGCAGCCGGCCGTCGAGGACGACGGCGGCGCCGACGCCCTGGCCGAGCCAGAGCAGGACGAAGTCCTCGCGGTCGCGGGCCGCGCCCTCGCGGAGCTCGGCGACGGCGGCGAGGTTGGTCTCGTTCTCGACGAGGACGTGGGCGGGCAGCCGTTCCTGGAGGACGCCGACGAGCCGGCGGTGCCAGGCGGGCAGCCCCGAGGAGTCGCGCAGTTCGCCGGTGGCGGGGTCGATGAGGCCGGGGGCGCCGACGGCGACGCTGTGCAGCCGGTCGGCGCCCGCCTCCCGCACGGTCCGCTCCAGGAGCGCGACCGCCTTCTCGACGGCGGGTTCCGTGCCGCTGTCGTCGCCGACGGGGACGGAGGCCTCGGCGAGCGTGGCGCCGAGGAGGTCGGCGACGGTGACGGAGACCGAGCGGGTGCGGACGTCGAGGGCCGCGAGGTGGGCGCGGTCGGCCACGATCCCGTACAGCTTGGCGTTGGGGCCGCGGCGCTCGGCTCCGGCCTCGCCGACGACGTGGACGAGACCGGAGCCCCGGAGCCGCTCGACGAGGTCGGCGACGGTCGGGCGGGAGAGTCCGGTGAGCGTCTTGAGCTGAGCGGCCGTCAACGGGCCCTCGTCCTGGAGCAGTCGCAGGGCGAGCCGGTCGTTGATGGCCCGTGCGGTGCTCGGGGATGCGGCCATGCGGTGATCCTCTCAGACGCGCGGGGAGCGGGATCCCCTTCCGCGGTCTATTTATCAGGCAGGGTTCCTGATAGTTTACGCGGCACACACCGGCGCACCAGTACGCACCGGCACACCCCCACACCCCGGCACACCACGACCCAGGGAGGGCCCATGGCGGCGGAGACCGTCACCAGCACCGATCGTCTCCGGCGGGCGCGCTTCGCCGTCGCCGCCGTCTTCTGCGTCCACGGCTCGGTCACCGGCAGCTTCGCGACCCGGATCCCCTGGATCCAGGAGCACGCGGGCGTGAGCGCCGGACAGCTCGGGCTCGCGCTCGCCTTCCCCGCGCTCGGCGCCTCCCTCGCGATGCCGCTCGCCGGGGCCGTCTCGCACCGCTTCGGTGCCCGCACGGCGCTGCGCGGCCTGCTCGCCCTGTGGACCCTCTCGCTCGCGCTGCCCTCGCTGGCCCCGAACATCTGGGGACTGTGCGGCGCGCTCCTCGTGTACGGGGCGACCGCCGGCATGTCCGACGTGGCGATGAACGCGCTCGGCGTCGAGACCGAGAACCGGCTCGGCAGGTCCATCATGTCGAGCCTGCACGGCATGTGGAGCGTCGGCGCCCTGCTCGGCTCCGCCGCCGGTACGGTCGCCGCCCACCTCGGCGGCGACGCCCGGCTGCACCACCTGGTCGCCGCCCTCGTGCTCACCGCGCTCGGCCTGGTCCTCTGCCAGGGCGTGCTCGACGTGCGCGGCACCCCGGAGGAGGAGCCGCCGCCGCGCTTCTCGCTGCCGCCGAGGTCCGCGCTGGTCATCGGCGCCATCGGCTTCTGCGGGGTCTTCGCCGAGGGCGCCAGCCTCGACTGGTCGGCCGTCTACCTCCGGGACGAACTGGGCAGCTCGGCGGGGCTCGCGGCCGCCTCCACGACCGCCTTCGCGCTGACGATGGCGGTGGCCCGGCTGGTCGGCGACCGGGTGGTGGACCGCTTCGGAGCGGTCCGCACGGTACGGGTCGGGGGCGCCGTCGCCACCCTCGGCGGGGTCCTGGTGGTCCTCGCCCCGCACGCCGCCGTCGCCATGGCCGGGTTCGGTCTGATCGGGCTCGGGATCGCGGTCGTCGTCCCGCTGGCCTTCGCCGCGGCCGGGCGCAGCGGCCCGAACCCGAGCCAGGCCATCGCGGGCGTCGCCACCATCACGTACACCTCGGGCCTCATCGCCCCCTCGGCGATCGGCGGCATCGCCGACGCGACCTCCCTGGTCCTCTCCTTCGGCCTGGTCACCCTGCTGTCCCTGGGGCTGGTGCTCGGCGCGGGCGTGCTGAGGACCGCGGGGCGGGAGGCGGCGTCGGCGGCGCCCGCGCCCGCGAGGAGCGGCGGCCCGGTGGGGTAGCCCGGGGTCCCGACGAGATCCCCGGTCCGGCGGCGGCGCATACCATGTGGCTGATCTTTTGCGGTCCCGACGCGGCCGCCGGAACCGGAGAACGGGAGCGACCTCATGAACCTCGGCGTGCGCTGGACCCTGCACGGCGACGGGAGAACACCCGCTCCGGGAGCCGTCGTCCGCCCGGACGAGCGGCTCTCCTGGCCCCGTACGGTCGGCCTCGGCGCCCAGCACGTCGTCGCGATGTTCGGCGCGTCGTTCGTCGCCCCGGTGCTCATGGGCCTCGACCCGAACCTCGCGATCATGATGTCCGGTGTCGCCACCGCGATCTTCCTGCTCGCGACCCGCGGCACCGTCCCGTCCTACCTGGGCTGCTCGCTCTCCTTCGTCGGCGTCGCCGCCGCCATCCGGGCCTCGGGCGGCACCAGCGCCACCGTCACCGGCGCGGTCTTCGTCGTCGGCGGGGTGCTCTTCCTGGCCGGTCTCGCCGTCCGGAAGTTCGGCGCGCGGATCATCCACGCGGCGATGCCGCCGATCGTGACCGGCGCGGTCGTCATGCTGATCGGCTTCAACCTGGCGCCGGTCACCGCGTCGACGTACTGGCCGCAGGACCAGTGGACGGCCCTGCTCGTGATGCTGTTCACCGGTCTGGCCGTGGTCTGTCTGCGCGGCTTCTGGTCCCGGATCGCGATCTTCCTCGGTCTGCTCTTCGGCTACGGCGTCTCCTGGATCTTCGACCTCGTCTTCGGAAAGATCCACTCGATGTCCCCGGGGGGCCAGGTCACCGACCACTGGCGGCTGGACCTCTCCGGCGTCTCCGAGGCCGACTGGATCGGCCTGCCGTCCCTGCACGGCCCGAGCTTCGAGTGGTCCGCGATCCTGGTCGCGCTGCCCGTCGTCATCGCACTGGTCGCGGAGAACGCCGGTCACGTCAAGGCCGTCGGCGAGATGACCGGCACGTCGCTGGACGATCAGCTCGGCACCGCGATCGCCGCCGACGGCGTCGCGTCCATGCTCTCCACCGGCGTGGGCGGACCGCCCAACACCACGTACTCCGAGAACATCGGCGTCATGGCCGCGACCCGGGTCTACTCGACCGCCGCCTACTGGGCCGCTGCCGGCTTCGCGCTGCTCTTCGGCCTCTGCCCCAAGTTCGGCGCGGTCGTCGCCGCGATCCCCGGCGGCGTCCTCGGCGGCATCACCGTGATCCTCTACGGCATGATCGGCCTGCTCGGCGCCCAGATCTGGATCAACGCCGGGGTCGACCTGCGCAACCCGCTGAACCTGGTCCCGGCCGCCGCCGGCATCATCATCGGCGTCGGCGGAGTGAAGCTGACCTTCACCGACACCTTCGAACTGGGCGGCATCGCGCTCGGCACGATCGTCGTCATCACCGGCTACCACGTCCTGCGGGCCTTCGCCCCGGCCCACCTCAAGACGCAGGAGCCGCTCCTGGACGCCGGCACCAGCTCGTACGAGACGGACGCGGACGGCGCGTCGAAGAACTGAGTGATTCGCCCGTTCTGGGTAAGCCGGGCCCGAGGAGCCCCCTCCCGGGCCCGGCGGCTGGGAGCCTGCCCCCATGGCGCAGACCCAGCAGATCGGGCAGCAGACCGGACCGCGCATCGGCCAGTTCGTCGCGGTCGACCCCGTGGTGGACCGGATGCGGGCGCTCCGCTCGGCCTGGCATCCGGCCGACGGGGTCGCCGTCTTCAACCGGGTCTATCTGACGGTCACCGAGGAGATCGGCCACGCCATCGAGGCGGGCGCCTTCGCCGACCGGCGGGCCGCCGCGACCCTCGACGTGCGGTTCGCCGAGCGCTATCTCGCGGCGGTCGACGCCGCCGCCCGCGGCCGGGCCGCGCCGGCCTGCTGGCGGCCCCTCTTCCACTACCGGCGCCATCCCGGCGTACGGCCGCTGCAGTTCGCGCTCGCCGGGATCAACGCCCACATCGGCCACGACCTGGCGCTCGCGGTGGTCGACGCCTGTCGGATCCTGGAGTGCGCGCCGACCGACCTGGAGGACGAGTTCGACCGGGTCGGCGACGTCCTCGTCCTCCTGGAGGAGCGCATCCGGGAGGAACTGATGCCGGGCCCGGACCTCCTGGAGGTCGCGGACCCGCTCACGCATCTGCTCGGCTGCTGGAGTCTGGACCGGGCCAGGGACGGCGCCTGGCTCGCCGCCCGCTCGCTCTGGCAGCTGCGCGGCCTGCCGGAGCTCGCGGGCGAGTTCACCGAGCGCCTCGACCGGTCGGTGGGCCTGGTGGGGCGGATGCTGCTCACGCCCCTCACCAGGCCCTGACGGGGATCAGTCCTCCGGCAGTTCGACCGGGGCGATCTCGTCGTACACGTCGCCCGGACCCGGGTTGGTGCCGTCGGTCGCACCACCGAAGTGGTGCATGACGCCCCAGACCGCGTTGAGCGCCGTCTGCACCGCGCCCTCGGCCCAGCCGGCCGTCCAGGAGATGTCGTCGCCGGCGAGGAAGATGCCCCGCTTGTCCTCGGGCAGCCGGTCCTGCATGAAGTGCGTGAACAGGCGGCGCTGGTAGCGGTAGTGGCCCGGCAGGTTCGCCTTGAAGGCGCCCATGAAGTAGGGCTCGTTCTCCCAGGAGACCGTCACCGGGTTGCCGATGATGTGCTTCCGGATGTCGACCTTCGGGTAGATCTCGCCGAGCGACTTCAGCATGACCTCCATCCGCTCGTTCGCCGAGAGCGGCAGCCACTTCAGGCTGTCGTCGCACCAGGTGTACGAGAGGCAGATGACGGCCGGCTTGTCCGGGCCCTCGTCGAGGAGGTAGGTGCCGCGGGTCATGCGGTCGGTCAGCGTCATCGACATGACGTCCCGACCGGTCTCCTCGTCCTTGTCCAGCCAGAAGGGACGGTCCACCGGCACGAAGAGCTTCGAGGACTCCATGTAGTGGGTGCGCTCGATCGCCGTCCAGTGGTCGATCGGGAAGAGCGAGTCGTCGCAGGCGATCTTGGACAGCAGCATCCAGGACTGCGCGGTGAAGATCGCCGCCTGGAAGGTGCGGATGTCGCCGGAGGCGTCGGTGACCGTGATCCGGTTGCCCGCCGTCCGGTTCAGCCGCGTCACGGCCGGCTTCGGGGTGCCGTCGTGCAGGGAGCTGAGCGAGGTGCCCGGCGCCCAGTGGACGATCTTCTCCGGCTCGCGCTCCCACAGGCGCATCGGCAGCTGCTGCGAGCCGCCGACGATGCCGCGGTGGTGGTCGTCGGCCTCGGTGTAGACGACGCGGAGGATCTCCAGGATGGAGTTGGGGAAGTCGGTGTCCCAGCCGCCGGTGCCGAAGCCGACCTGGCCGAAGATCTCGCGGTGGCGGAAGGACTTGAAGGCCTCGGAGTCGCAGAGGAAGCCGTAGAAGGTCTGGTTGTCGAGCTTCTCGACGAGCTTCGACCAGATCTCGCGGATGCGCGGGACGTCGCGCTCGCGCATGGCCTGGTTCATGTCGGAGAAGTCGGCGCCCTCGTCCAGGCAGGCGTTCCACGCGTTCATCACGTCGCGGTAGACCTGCGGGAGGTCGTCGACGGTGGTGGCGTAGTGCGACTCGCCCTTGAGGTCGACGACGGTCGACGGGGTCGACTCGGCCAGCGGGTTCGGGAAGGGCTTGGTCTCCAGGCCGACCAGGTCGATGTAGTACTGGAGCGCGGTCGAGGAGGGCGGGAAGCGCATGGCGCCCATCTCCGCGGTGAGGTCCTCGGTGCCGGTGCCCTCGAAGCCGACGGTGCGCAGCCGGCCGCCGATCTGGTCGGCCTCGTAGACGACGGGCTTGAGGCCCATCTTCATCAGCTCGTACGCGGCGATGATGCCGGAGAGCCCGCCGCCGATGACGGCGACCTCGGTGCCGTGCTCGGTGGCCGGTATCTGGCCGAGCCCGGCCGGGTGGGCCAGGAAGTCGTCGTAGGCGTACGGGAAGTCCGGACCGAACATGGTGATCGGCGGCTGGCCGTCGCTGTGCGGGACGGCGGTCGTGGGCACCGTGGACGTCATGGGGTACGGACTCCTTGCACGGAAAAAAGGGGGGGGAGGCGGGGAGGGGGTGGGGCGGCGGCTCAGACGAGGGAGCCGTAGAGGCCCGGGCGCCGGTCGCGCAGGTAGGGGTTCTCCGCGCGGGAGGCCGCGAGGAAGGCCGGGTCGACGTCGCCGAGGACGAGCTCCTCGCCGCGTCCGGCGCGGACCCGGGCGGTGCCGTCGGGGCCGGCCAGGGTGGAGAGGCCGACGAACTCGAAGTCGCCCTCGGGTCCGGTCCGGTTGGCGTACGCGAGGTAGAGCTGGTTCTCGAAGGCACGGACCGGCACCACGGAGAGGGGTACGACCTCGGCGGGGTGCATGAGCGCGGTCGGCACGAGGAGGAGGTCCGTGCCGGCCAGCGCGTGCGCCCGGACGTTCTCGGGGAACTCCACGTCGTAGCAGATCATCATGCCGACGGTGAGCCCGCCGAGCTCCGCCTGGGCGACGGGGCTGTCGCCGGGGGTGAACCACTTCAGCTCGAAGTCCCCGAAGAGGTGGGTCTTGCGGTACCGCAGCAGCGGGACGCCGTCGGCGCCGATGAGCTGCGCGGAGTTGTACACGACGCCGTGCCGCTCGGTGTCCCGCTCCGGGTAGCCGTAGCCGACGGCCAGGCCGTGGCGCACGGCGACGGCCGCGACGGCGCGGGCGGAGGGGCCGTCGACCGGCTCGGCCAGGCGCGCGATGTCGGCGCCGATGGCGTAGCCGGTCAGGAAGAGCTCGGGGGCGAGCAGCAGGTCGGCGCCGGCGGCCGCGGCGCGGGCGGCGGCCTCGTCGAGGATCTTGAGGTTGGCGGCCACGTCACCGAGCTCACCGGAGCTCTGGAGCAGGGCGGTGCGCAGCGCGGGCATCGGCGATCCTCGGCGGTCGAAAGTACAGGGGGAAGACGTCAAAAACGGTACGGTTTCGCGCTCCATCGGGACAAGGCGGCAGCGTTGCGGACCGACCGTCGAACCGTTGCGCGATCGGGGGGCGGCCCGTCGATTCGTTGCGCACGGCTCCGACCGGGGTCGTACGGCTCCCCCGCCGCGCGGCGGAGACGAGGACCCTTCCGCGGCCCGACGCCCCGGCGCACCCCGGGCGGAAGAGTGGTGGTCGTCCGGAAGACCTGCCGGACGACCTGCCGAAAGGGACCACGATGAACCGTCGTACGAAGATCGTCGCCGTAGCCGCCGCGGTGCTGCTCACGCTGGGGGCGGGGGGTGTCGCCGTCGCCTCGGGGAACGACGCTCCCGCTCCGGCCGCCGCCACCGTCGGGGAGGCCGCCGCGCTGACCGGCACCGCCAAGCTGTACCGGCCGGCCGGGGACGACATCACCTTCGGCTTCGACGCGCACCTGGCGGCGAAGGACGACAAGGATCCCGAGTCGGCGACCGGCACCTTCCGCTTCAGCCACTACAAGGACGGGAAGGGCGGCTACGCGGTGGCGAAGGTCGACTGCCTGGTCACCGGGGGGAAGGTGGCGGTGGTGACGGGGGTCGTCACCGAGACCGACGTGGAGGCGTTCCGGAACAAGCGGGTCGGCGTGTCCGTGCACGACCTCGGCCGGCACGACCGGCTCGGCTACAGCTGGATGACCCGGGGGCAGACCGGCGAGCTGCCGCCGTGCCAGAGCATGCCGCCCTTCGAGAAGGTGCTGCCCGGCACCGGCGACTTCAAGGTGCTGCCCTGGCAGATCGAATACCCGACCGAATAGACCGCCCCACGGGGGTAGGCGGGGTGAGGGGGCGGTGCGGGAACCACGGCCCGCGCCGCCCCCGCCGCACCCCCTACGCCGGCGAGCCCGAGGAGAAGCGCCGCAGCAGCGGCGAGAGCACCAGGACGGACTTGGTCCGCTCCACGAAGGGCTCGCCCGCGATGCGCTCCAGGACGCGCTCGAAGTGGCGCATGTCCGAGGCGAAGACCTGGACGACGGCGTCCGCGTCACCGGTGACGGTCGACGCGGACACCACCTCGGGGTACCGCTCCAGGCCCCGCCGGATGTCGTCCGGCGAGGTGTTGTGGCGGCAGTAGATCTCGACGAAGCCCTCGGTCTCCCAGCCGAGCGCCGCCGGGTCCACCCGGACGGTGAAGCCGGTGATGGCCCCCTCGGCCCGGAGCCGGTCCACGCGCCGCTTCACGGCGGGTGCGGAGAGTCCGACGAGCGAGCCGATGTCGGCGTAGCTGCGGCGGGCGTCCTCCGCGAGGGCGTGGACGATGCGTTCGTCGAGGTCGTTGAGTCGCACTACGGGTGGATCACTTCTCTGCTGGAGCCTCTGCCAGGGCCGGGGCCGTGGCCAGTCGGGAGCGGCGGATGCCGTACAGGAAGTAGAACACGAGCCCGGCGGCCATCCATCCGCCGAAGTACATCCAGGTGACGGCGTCGAGGCCGAACATGTTGTACACGCAGAAGCCCAGGCCGAGGATCGGGAAGACCGGGCCGAGGGCCACCTTGAAGGTGCGCGGCATGTCCGGGCGGGTGTAGCGGAGCACGATGACCGCGATGTTGACCAGGCCGAAGGCGAAGAGCGTGCCGATGCTGGTGGCGTCGACGAGCTTGTAGAGCGGGACGACCGACGCGAGGACGGCGCAGAAGAGCGAGACGATGACCGTGTTGACGCGCGGGGTGCCGGTCTTGCCGCTGACCTTGCCGAAGACCTTGGGGACCAGGCCGTCGCGGGACATCGCGAAGAGGATGCGGGTCTGGCCGTAGAGCACGGTGAGGACGACGCTGGCGATGGAGATGACCGCGCCGGCGGCGAGCATCGTTCCCCAGAAGGTCTGGCCGGTGACGTCGTTCATGATCGCCGCGAGCGTGGCCTCGGAGCCCTCGAACGCCTTCCAGTTCCACGCCCCGACCGCGACGGCGGCGACCAGGACGTAGAGGACGGTGACGATGAGCAGCGAGAGCATGATCGCGCGGGGCAGGTCGCGCTTGGGGTTCTTCGCCTCCTCGCCGGCCGTGGAGGCGGCGTCGAAACCGATGTACGAGAAGAACAGGCTGGCGCTCGCGGCACCGACGCCGGTCATGCCGAGCGGCATGAAGTCCTTGTAGTTGCCGGACTTGAAGCCCATGAAGCCGATCGCGCAGAAGAGCACGAGGGCGGCGATCTTCACCACGACCATGATCGTGTTGACGACGGCGGACTCGCGGGCGCCGCCGAGCAGGAACACCATGGCGAGCAGCACGACGATCAGACCGGGCAGGTTGATGACGCCGCCCTCGCCGGGGGCCGACGACAGGACGTCGGGGATGGTGACGCCGATCGTGCCGTCGAGCAGCTCGTTGAGGTACTCGCCCCAGCCGACGGCCACGGCGGCGACGGAGACGCCGTACTCCAGGACCAGACACCAGCCGCAGACCCAGGCGACGAGTTCGCCCATCGTTGCGTACGCGTACGAGTACGAGGATCCGGCGACCGGTATGGAGCCGGCCAGCTCGGCATACGAGAGAGCCGAGAACAGGGCGGTGAGACCGGCGATGACGAAGGCGATCGTGACGGCGGGGCCGGCCTTCGGGACGGCGCCGCCGAGGACGACGAAGATGCCGGTGCCGAGCGTGGCGCCGATGCTGATCATGGTCAGCTGCCACATCGAGAGCGAGCGGCGAAGGCTGCCGCCCTCTCCCTGGCCGCCCTCGTCGACCAGGCGTTCTACCGGCTTGCGGCGGACGAGCGCGCCGAGAGCGGACGTCTTCGGGGTGGTCGTGTCGACGACCGGTGGGGCTGCGCCGTGGTCCAGCACTGCGGAGGCTCCTTATCGCTGCCTGTGGGTACGGAGGCGACCGCGGCGGTGCACGGGCATGCCTGGGCAGGCCCACGGGGGGACGGAAACCGCCGAGCAGGCGGTCGCCGCCACTCCTGGTACGAGGCACGAGCCTAAGGGGAGAAGGTTCGCAGTCGTAATGCAGGGTTGTTGCGCAGTGCCGGATGATCATTGCGCTCTTCGGGCGCGGACGGGCAAACATTGCGCGCCCCCGCATGAATCGACACATCCGGGTGTGAACCGGCCCCCGCGCGCGCATGGACTCCTCATGGGGAATGACCGACGCTGCGAGCTCCTGACGACCCCGCGATCGGAGGCACCGGTGGACTGGCTCGACCCGGTGCCGTTCCTGCGCGGCACGGCCTGGCTGGACGGCGACCGGCCCGTGCGGGCCGATCCCGAGGACCTCGCACGGCTGCCGTGGGACATCGCCGAGCGGGCGGCGCTGCCCATCGGCGTACGGATCGAGTTCACGGCCGCGCCCGGCACGCGCGCGGTGGAGCTCCGCTACCGGGCGACCGTCCCGGAGCCCGGCGACCCCCTGCGCGCGCTGCGCCACTGCTTCGCCCTCTGGCAGGGGACGCGGCTCGTCGGCGAGACGTGCGCCGCCCCGGCCCCCGAGGCCGTCGTCAGGCTCCCGCTGCCCCCGGGCGGCGGTGTGTTCACCGTCCACCTCCCGGAGGGCCAGGCGCCCCTGCCGCTCGCCCTGCGGGCCGTCGGCGGCGCCCTCTCCCCCGCCCCGGCCCGGCCCCGCTGGCTCGTCCACGGCGACTCGATCACCGAGGGCTGGTGTTCGACCCGCCCGGCGCACTCCTGGCCCGCGACGGCCGGACGGCTCCTCGGCCTCGACCCGGTCAACCTGGGGTACGCGGGCGGGGCCAGGGGCGAGCTGCCCCTCGCCGAGCAGCTGGCGCGGCTCCCGGGCGAGGTCATCACCCTCGCCTTCGGCACCAACTGCTGGTCCCGGGCGCCCGCCACCGCCGACTGGCTCCACGCGACCGTCCGCGCCTACGTCGGCCTGGTCCGCCGGGGCCACCCGGAGACCCCGCTGCTCATCGTCTCGCCGGTCCTGCGCCCGGAGGCCGAGCACACCCGCAACGCCCTCGGCGCCACCCTCACGGAGCTGCGCAGGGCCATGGAACGCGCGGGGCACGACCTGGCCGCCGAGGGCGACCGCCACCTCCACGTCCTCCCCGGCCGCCCCCTCCTCGGCCCGGAACACCTGGCGGACGGCCTCCACCCGAACGACGCGGGGCACGCCCGGATGGCGGGGGCGGTGGCGGAGGCCCTGCGCGACGTCCTGGACCCGTCCCCCTGAGCCCCTGCTCCCGAGAGGGGCCCCTCCCCCGCCCACGCGACGGGGCGAGGCCCACCACGGAAACGCCTCGGGCCCCGGGAGCGAGGTCCCGGGGCCCGAGGCGTACTACGGCGTGGGCGTTCAGCTCCAGCTGGCGTGCAGCGGCTTGCCCTCGGCGTACCCCGCCGCCGACTGGATGCCGACCACCGACTTCTCCTCGAACTCCGCGAGCGACGCCGCACCGGCGTAGGTGCAGGAGGAGCGGACGCCCGCGATGATCGAGTCGATCAGGTCCTCGACGCCCGGACGCTGCGGGTCGAGGAACATGCGCGAGGTGGAGATGCCCTCCTCGAACAGCGCCTTGCGGGCGCGGTCGTAGGAGGACTCGTCGGAGGTCCGGTTCCGGACGGCGCGGGCCGAGGCCATGCCGAAGGACTCCTTGTAGGCACGGCCCTTGGCGTCGTGCTGGAGGTCGCCCGGGGACTCGTACGTGCCGGCGAACCAGGAGCCGATCATCACGTTGGACGCGCCGGCGGCGAGCGCCATGGCGACGTCGCGCGGGTGACGGACACCGCCGTCGGCCCAGACGTGCTTGCCGTACTTCTTCGCCTCGGCGGCGCACTCCAGGACGGCGGAGAACTGCGGCCGGCCGACGCCGGTCATCATGCGGGTGGTGCACATGGCGCCGGGGCCGACACCGACCTTGATGATGTCCGCGCCCGCCTCGATGAGGTCCTTGACGCCCTCGGCGGCGACGATGTTGCCCGCGACGATCGGGACCTGCGGGTCGAGCGCCCGCACGGTGCGGATCGCGCTGATCATCGACTCCTGGTGGCCGTGCGCGGTGTCGATGACGAGCGTGTCGACGCCCGCGTCGAGCAGCTGCTTGGCCTTGCCGGCCACGTCGCCGTTGATGCCGACGGCGGCGGCGACGCGGAGCCGGCCCTCGGCGTCGACGGCCGGGGAGTACAGGGTCGCGCGCAGGGCGCCCTTGCGGGTGAGGATGCCGACGAGCTTGCCGTCCGCGTCCACGGCCGGGGCGTAGCGGCGGTTGTGGGCGTCGAGGGTGTTGAAGGCCTCGCGCGGGTCGATGTCGGCGTCCAGGAGCAGCAGGTCCTTGGACATGACCTCGGAGAGCTGCGTGAAGCGGTCCACGCCGGAGAGGTCGGCGTCGGTGACGACGCCCACCGGGCGGCGGTGCTCGTCGACGACGACGCCGGCGTCGTGGGCCCGCTTCGGGAGCAGGGAGAGCGCGTCGGCGACGGTCTGGTGCGGCTCCAGGACGATCGGGGTGTCCAGCACGTGGTGGCGGCTCTTCACCCACGAGATGACGTCGGTGACGACCTCGATCGGGATGTCCTGCGGGATGACGACCAGGCCGCCGCGGCGGGCGACCGTCTCGGCCATCCGGCGACCGGCGATGGCGGTCATGTTGGCCACGACGAGCGGGATCGTCGTCCCGGTCCCGTCCGGAGAGGAGAGGTCCACGGCCTGGCGGGAACCGACGGCCGAGCGGCTCGGCACCATGAACACATCGTCGTACGTCAGGTCGTAGGGCGGCTTGACGTCATTGAGGAAACGCACGTGCTGACATCCCAGTCGTTCGGATCGGCCCCTAGGCATTTCAGCCAGGGGAAAAAGCACGTAGTTCATTGTCCCACGCGGGGTGGCGCGGGCGGTGCGGGCGGATCGTCCGAGCCTTGGGCAGGGTGTGCTGTCGGATCCTCCGAACGGCCGAGCGAGAGGAGGACCGCGAGGCCGGCGGAGCTGGCCCGGGCCGCCGCCGAGAAGACCTCCTGGGCGATGGCCCAGTCGTGGGGACTGGCCTCGGCATAAGACTGCCAGCCGGTCACGACGACCGCCATGGGTTCGCGCATGTCGGCGAGGGAATCGGCGAGGGCGTCCCAGTTGCGGCCGAACCAGACGGGCAGCGGGAGCGCGCGGACGCAGCGGTTCATGAAGGCGACCTTGTCGGTGACCCCGTGCAGGTCGAGGACGACGGCGTCATCGATCCTCATCCGCGACCACCTCCCGGAACGTCTCGTAGTGGTCGTCCGTGTAGTACGTCTCCCCGCTCCGCCCGGTGACGACGCGCCGGGCGCCCCGGTCGTGCTCGCCGGGGGTCCTCACCGTGTACTCGTGGTAGTACCCGCGTTCACGGCGGGGCAGGACGCGCTCGAAGTTCGAGAAGACGGCGCCGTCCTTGGCGTACGGGAAGGGGCCGCCGCGCGCGATGAGGTCGAGCGTCCGCCGCGCCTCGGGAGGCAGCTCCGACACCCGTACGGCGGGGAGTCCCGAGGTGCCGGTGGACGCGGTCGCGGCCGTACGGGTCGGGGCCCGGTCCACGGCGGCGCCGCCGCCCGCCGAGGAGCAGCCGGCCAGGAGGACGGCGAGGACGAGCGCGAGGAGCACGCGCGGGGGCCGGAGCAGCATGTCCCGAACATATCGTCGCGGGACGGCTCCGGCCCCTGCCGCCGTGCGGCCTCGCTCAGTTGCCGTCGGGGTCCCTGCGGTCGAGCGCCGGGTGCGTGCCCGGGCTGGACTCGGTGAGCAGGTAGTCCGCCGCGGCGCGGTCGGTGACCAGGCTGGTGACGAGCCCGGAGCGGAGCACCGCCCCGATCGCGGCGGCCTTGCGCTGGCCGCCGGCGATCGCCACGACCTCGGGGATCCGGCGCAGCCGGTCCGCCTCGACGGTGATGCAGCGCTCGCCCAGGTCGCGGCCGACCCGGCGCCCCTCGGCGTCGAAGAGGTGCGCGGACATCTCGGCGGCGACGCCCAGCGAGGCGTAGTGGGCGCGCTCGGCGTCGGAGAGCATGTCGTGGACGGTCGAGATGCCCGGTTCCCAGGAGCCGATGGAGACGCAGGCGACGGTGACCTTGTCGAAGTACTCGAAGGCCCGCGCGATGCCGGTCTGGCTGCGCAGCGCGGCGGCGGTCGCCGGGTCGGGCAGCAGCATGGGCGCGTAGATGGGGTGGGCCTCGCCGCCGGAGACCTGGGCGGCGCGCCGCACGGCCTCGACGGAGCCGCGCTCGGCGGTCCCGGCGTCGTACACACCGGTGAGCTGGACGACCGTGCAGGGCGGCAGCCGGTCGAGGGCCGCCGCCATGTGGATGGTGGAGCGGCCCCAGGCCAGGCCGAGGACGTCGCCCTCGGCGACGAGTTCGCCGAGCAGGTCGGCCGCGACCTCGCCGAGGTTCTCCGGGTCGGGCGACTCGTCGTCGCCCTCCGCCGGGGACTCTACGACGACGGCGTGGCGGAGCCCGTAGCGGGCGCGGAGCGCGTCGGAGCGCTCGGCGTCCAGCTCGGCCGGCACGCGGATCTCGATCCGCACGAGGTCGCGCTCCAGGGCGGTCTCCAGGACCCGGGCCACCTTGAAGCGGCTCACGCCGAACTCCTCGGCGATCTGGATCTTGGACTTGCCCTCGAGGTAGAAGCGGCGGGCCATGGCCGCCGCCTGCACCAGCTCCGCGGGGCCCATCCGCAGGGCTGACCGTCCCGCCGACATACCCGCCACCGCGATCTCCTCACTGCTGTTCACGTACCGCTGTTCACGTACGGAAGTCACATACCGATGTCGTTCACACTCTGGACTCGCCGTTCATCCTGTCAGATCCGACGAGCCTTGATCAGTCCTGTCGGCGGCCCGACGGACCGCGTTCATCCGCCGGAGGCTCAGTGGCCACACGCCCACGCGGCGGAGGCGGTCGCGGTCTCCGCGCGGGCCCTGAGCGAGGCGACGGCCGCGGCCGGGTCCGCCGCTCCGTAGACCGCGGAACCCGCGACGAAGACGTCGGCGCCGGCCTCGGCGCACCGCTCGATCGTGGACTCGGCGACCCCGCCGTCGACCTGGAGCCACAGCTCCAGGCCGTGCTTGGAGATCAGCTCGCGGGTGCGGCGGATCTTGGGGAGCATGATGTCGAGGAAGGCCTGGCCGCCGAAGCCGGGCTCGACGGTCATGATGAGCAGCATGTCGAGCTCGGGGAGCAGGTCCTCGTACGGCTCGATGGGCGTGGCCGGCTTGAGCGCCATCGAGGCGCGCGCGCCCTTGGCCCGGATCTCCCGGGCGAGCCGGACCGGTGCCGCGGCGGCCTCGACGTGGAAGGTCACCGAGCCGGCGCCCGCCTCCACGTACTGCGGGGCCCAGCGGTCGGGGTCCTCGATCATCAGGTGGCAGTCGAGCGGGGTGTCCGTCGCGCGGGCCAGCGACTCCACGATCGGGACGCCCAGCGTCAGGTTGGGCACGAAGTGGTTGTCCATCACGTCGACGTGCAGCCAGTCCGCGCCACCGACGGCCTCGGCCTCGTCGGCGAGCCGGGCGAAGTCCGCGGACAGGATGCTGGGGTTGATCTGCGCCATGAGCCAAGCCTCCCACGTTCTTGGGCACTTCTTTGCCGCTGAGCGGTTTCGGATCCGGTCCAGACCAATTTCGGTACGAAGCGACGAGTCCGGGACCCGTACAGACCGGGAGATTGCGGCCAGGTGGCCGAGCGGTCCGGCGGCCGGGACTCAGGCGGTCCGGCGCAGCAGCGCCAGGTACATGGCGTCCGTGCCGTGCAGATGCGGCCACAGCTGGACGTCAGGGCCGTCGCCGAGCGCCGGGACGCCGGGCAGCAGCGGGCGGGCGTCGATCAGCTCGGCGCCGCCGACCTTCTTGAGGACGTCGTCGACGACCACGCGGGTCTCGGCGAGGTGCGGCGAGCAGGTCGCGTACCCCACCACGCCCCCGACGCGCACGGCGCTCAGCGCCTCGGTGAGCAGGGCGCGCTGGAGCGGGCCGAAACCGTCCAGGTCCTCGGGGCGGCGGCGCCAGCGGGCCTCGGGGCGGCGGCGCAGGGCGCCGAGGCCCGAGCACGGCACGTCCATGAGGACCCGGTCGAAGGAGCCGGGGCGCCACGGCGGACGGGTGCCGTCGGCGGCGATCACCTGGTACGGGCCGGGGTTCCCGGCGAGGGCGCGCTCGACGAGGCGGGCGCGGTGCGGCTGCTTCTCGGAGGCGAGGAGCGTCGCGCCCCGCTCGGAGGCGAGCGCGGCGAGCAGCGCGGCCTTGCCGCCGGGTCCCGCGCAGCCGTCGAGCCAGCGGGTGTCACCGCCCTCCAGGGGCGCGCCGGCGAAGGCGATCGCGACGAGCTGGCTGCCCTCGTCCTGCACGCCGGCCCGGCCCTCCTTGACCGCCTCGATGGCGCCGGGCTCGCCGCCCTCGGCCATCCGCAGGGCGTACGGCGACCAGCGGCCGGGCTCGGTCTCGGCCGTGGCGGCCAGCTCCTCGGTGGTGACCCGGCCGGGCCGGGCGACGAGGGTGACCTCGGGCCGCTCGTTGTCGGCCTCCAGCAGGCTCTCGATCCCGGCACGGCCGCCGCCCAGGGCGTCCCACAGCGCGGAGACGACCCAGCGGGGGTGCGAGTGGACGACGGCGAGGTGGTCCTCGGCGTCCTCGTCGTACGGCGGGGCGACCTGCTCCACCCAGGCGTCGAGGTCCTGCTGCGAGATCTTCCGCAGCACGGCGTTCACGAACTTGGCGCGTCCGTCACCGAGCACCACCCGGGCCAGCTCGACCGTGGCGGAGACGGCGGCGTGGGTCGGGATCCGGGTGCCCAGGAGCTGGTGGGCGCCGAGCGAGAGGACGTCGAGCACGGGCGGGTCGACCTCGCGCAGCGGCCGGTCGACGCAGGCCGCGATGATCGCGTCGTACGTGCCCTGCCTGCGCAGCGTCCCGTAGACGAGCTCGGTCGCGAGCGCCGCGTCCCGCCCGTCGAACTTCTCGGGCCCCTCCTTCTCGCGGGCCTTCCTGAGCAGCGGCGGCAGCACCAGGTTCGCGTAGGCGTCCCGCTCGTCCACCGCCCTCAGCGCCTCGAAGGCGAGCATCCGGACGGGGTCCTTCTGGGGCCGCCGGTAGGGCTTGTGGGGACGGCGACGTGCCTGCTCGCTCAAAGGTGCTCCGCGTGACGAAATGAGGGGTCGAACGCTCCCAGCCTACGTCGCCCGCGGAGCCGCCCGCGTCCTACGCCCCGAGCCGCTCGCCGGGGGCGATCCGGACGCCACGGGCCCAGTCGGCGGCCTTCATGGGCTTCTTGCCCTGGGGCTGGACCCAGAGCAGTTCCACGCCGTACGAGCCGGTGCCCGCGTACACGTTGTTCTTGCCCACCGCGAGCTCGCCCGGGGCGAGGTCGGTGCGGTCCGGGAGGGGGGCGACCTGGATCAGCTTGAGGCGTTCGCCGCGGAAGACGGTCCAGGCGCCGGGGGCCGGGGTGCAGCCGCGGACCACCCGGTCCACCCGGAGCGCGGGGGCGGCGAAGTCGACGTGGGCGTCCTCGACCTGGATCTTCGGGGCGAGGGTGACGCCCTCGACGGGCTGCGGGACGGCCCGGAGCGTGCCGTCCTCGATGCCGTCCATGGTCGCGGCGAGCAGTCCGGCGCCCGCGAAGGCGAGCCGGGTGAGCAGGTCGCCGCTGGTGTCGGTCGGGCGGATGTCCTCGGTGACGACGCCGTAGACCGGCCCGGAGTCGAGGCCCTCCTCGATGAGGAAGGTGGAGGCGCCCGTCACCTGGTCGCCGGCCATCAGGGAGTGCTGGACGGGCGCCGCGCCCCGCCAGGCGGGCAGCAGCGAGAAGTGCAGGTTGACCCAGCCGCGGGCGGGGACGTCGAGCGCGACCTTGGGCAGCAGCGCGCCGTACGCGACGACCGGGCAGCAGTCCGGCGCGATCTCCCGCAGCCGGGCGAGGAACTCCTCGTCGCGCGGCCTGGCCGGCTTCAGGACCTCGATCCCGGCCTCCTCCGCCCGCTGGGCCACCGGGCTGGCGACGAGCCGCCGGCCGCGTCCCGCCGGGGCGTCCGGCCGGGTGACCACGGCGGCCACCTCGTGCCGCCCGGAGGCGAGCAGGGCGTCCAGGGCGGGAACGGCGACCTCGGGGGTGCCTGCGAAGACGAGCTTCATGGGTGGCGACTGCCTGTCTCTCCGGGGGCGTTGTGAGCAGCGCACCAGTCTAGGGCCGGGGGGCGGAGGGGGCGTACGGAAGGGCGAGCGCCCCGCGCATATGCGTGTACGCCCCCGCAGCGTGACCCAACTCCCGGTGGCGCGTTGGTCAAGAGAGATTGACCGAATCGGGCCGCTGTTCCCCCCTCCGCGGCCCGCTCCCTTAAACGCCGGTTCGAGAGGCTTTCACATGGCCGACCACGCAACCCACGACGCCCAAGCCCGGGCAAGTCTGCACCTGTTGGTGCGGGACATCGAGCGGGTCCGGCGGCAGGTGGACGCACTGCGCACGCTCACGGCCCAGTTGGGCAACGTCTACCGCCCTCGCCGCTCCGGCCCGTCGACGGGCTTCGTCGTCTACGGGCGCGCGCCCGCCCCCACCGTACGCCTCGCCCAGGAGCTGCGGGACAGCGTCGAGACCCTGGTGACCGCGGCGGTCGACTTCGACCGCTCGCTCGGGTTCTCCTGGGACGCGGTGGGTTCCGCCCTCGGCGTCACCAAGCAGGCCGTCCACCGCCGCTACGGCGCCCGGCGCGCGCCCCAGCCGGGTGCGGCCGTGGAGCAGGACCACGCGGTGGAGCCGGGCGTGGCCCGCGCGCTCCCGTCGGTCCCCGCCGCCCGTTCGATGCCGCCGCAGCCCACCTCGGGCAGCTCCGCCCTCCGCGAGGACCCGCGCCCGTCGGCCTTCCCCGGCCCGCGCAACGCCTGACCGCCGAGCTCCGCACGGCCGCCCGCCCCACCGGGGACGGGCGGCCGTGGCGTTTCCGGGGGCGTCCCGTCAACCGATGTCCGGCGGGTCCACGCGGATCCGCACCGGATCCCCGCCGCCCCGCGCGAGGCGCCCGGCCCGGGCCTGCTTGAGCGAGGTCGCGAGGGCCGCGCCGCTGCCCGGCGGGACCCGGACCAGGGCCCGGTCCCACTGCTCGCCCGGCGGCGGGTCGCCGGGTCTGCGGGGCCCGCCGGGGCGGACGACGGGCAGCGGCACGGGCCCGAGGACCTCGGCGTCGGCGGGGAGCCCGGCCGACGCCAGGAAGCCCTCGACGACCTCCGGCGGCCCGGTCACGGCGGCCATCCGGGAGACCGGCGGGAAACCCAGCTCGGCCCGCTCGGCCAGCTCCCGCCGGGCGTGCCCGGCCGGGTCCCAGCGGACGAGGGCCTGGACGGGCCGGAGGGTCGGTTCGGCGACCACGACGACGGTGCCGCCCTCGGCCTGCCCCCGGACCAGCGAGGCCGCGTCGATCCAGCGGCGCAGCGCCTCCTCGCCCGCACGCAGATCGGGCCGGCCGAGCATGGCCCAGCCGTCGAGGAGCAGCGCGGCCGCGTAGCCGCCCTCGGCGACGGGCTCGGCTCCGGGAGTGGAGACGACGAGCGCGGGGCGCCCGGGCACGCTGTCCAGGACGTGGTCGCGTCCGGAGGTCCGTACGGGAACGGCGGGGAACGCCCGGCCGAGCTCCTCCGCGGTCCGCCGGGCCCCGACCACCTGGGCCCGCAGCCGGGTCGCGCCGCACTCCGCGCAGTGCCAGTCGGGGGCGCCGAGACCGCACCAGCCGCACCGCAGCTCCTGCTGCTCGGGGGCTTCCAGCGGCCCGGCGCAGTGCCGGCAGCGGGCGGGCGTGCGGCAGCGCTCGCAGGCCAGCCTCGGCACGTAGCCCCGGCGGGGGACCTGGACGAGCACCGGCCCGCTCCTGAGCCCCTCCCGGACCACCTGCCAGGCGAGCGTGGGCAGTCGGGCGGCCCGCGCGGCCTCGTCGCGGGCGAGGTCGGTGTCGCCGACGGTCCGCACCAGCGGCGCGGCGGTCCGCACCTGGTCCCGGCCGGCGGCCAGCGGGCGCGCCCAGCCGGACTCGACGAGCTGCGCGGCCTCGACGGTGCAGCTGGTCGAGCCGAGCAGGAAGGCGCACCGGTCCTGGGCGGCGCGCAGCAGCAGCACCTCGCGGGCGTGGGGCTGCGGGGCGTGCGGTTCGCTGTGGCTGCCGTCGCCGTCGTCCCAGATGACGACGAGTCCGAGGTCCCGTACGGGCGCGAACATGGCCGCGCGGGTGCCGACGGCGGCCCGCACGGCGCCGCGCCGGACGGCGAGCCACTGCGCGTACCGCTTCTCGGGGCCCGCCTCGGCGGTGAGCAGCGCGTGCCGCCCCTCCCCCAGGACCTCGGTCAGGGCCGCGTCGACCCGGCCCGCGGCCCGTCCGTCGGGGACGACGACGAGCGCCCCCCGCCCGGAGGCGAGGGTCGCGGCGACGGCGCGGGCGATCTCCTGGGCCCAGTACGGCCCCGGCAGCGCGTTCCACACGGCCCGGGGCGCCCCGCCGCACGCGAGGGAGTCCAGGAACGCCGGCCCCTGCTCGTACCGCGTCCAGCTGCCCGGCTCCGGTGGACCCGGCGGCGGCAGCGGCGCGGGCGAGGGCCGGCCCTCCGCCTTGGCGCTGCGCGGCGGCACGGCGAGCTGGAGGACGTCGGCGAGGCTGCCCGCGTACCGGTCGGCGACGGCCCGGGCGAGGCCGAGCAGCTCGGGTCCGAGCACCGGCTCGGGCGAGACGACGTCGGCGAGCGCGGCCAGCGGCCCGGAGTAGTCCGAGGTGGCCCGCCGCTCGACGAGGAACCCGTCGATGAGCCGTCCGCCCTCGCGCCGCCCGTTCTTGACCTGGTGGGCCCCCGCCCCGAACCGCACCCGTACCCGCACCCCGGGCCGGGCGGCCCCGTCCAGCTCCTCGGGGACCGCGTAGTCGAAGAACTGGTCGAGGTGGAGCGCCCCCTTGTTCACGACGACCCTCGCGACCGGCAGCTCCTTGGCCAGCGCGGCCCCCCGCCACGTCCGCGGCTTGGCCCGCGGCACCTTCGCCTTCCGGACGGTCTCCCGGATGAGCGCGAGCTGCTCGTGCTCGTCGGACTTCTCGTTCTCGCTGCTCACAGCCCCATACCTACCAGACGTCACCGACAGCGGGACATGGCCGAAGCCCGGCACCCCGCGAGGGGGTACCGGGCTTCGGGCGTCCGTGGTCCGGGCTACAGGCCGGTGGCCTGCCGCAGGGCGTCCACGCGGTCCGTGCGCTCCCAGGTGAAGTCCGGCAGCTCACGGCCGAAGTGGCCGTAGGCGGCGGTCTGGGAGTAGATCGGGCGGAGCAGGTCGAGGTCGCGGATGATCGCGGCCGGGCGGAGGTCGAAGACCTCGGCGATGGCGTTCTCGATCTTCTCGTTCTCGACGGTGTTGGTGCCGAAGGTCTCGACGAAGAGGCCGACGGGCTCGGCCTTGCCGATCGCGTAGGCGACCTGGACCTCGCAGCGCGAGGCGAGGCCCGCGGCGACGACGTTCTTGGCGACCCAGCGCATGGCGTAGGCGGCCGAGCGGTCGACCTTGGACGGGTCCTTGCCGGAGAAGGCGCCGCCGCCGTGGCGGGCCATGCCGCCGTAGGTGTCGATGATGATCTTGCGACCGGTGAGGCCGGCGTCGCCCATCGGGCCGCCGATCTCGAAGCGGCCGGTCGGGTTCACGAGCAGGCGGTAGCCCTCGGTGTCGAGCTTGATGCCGTCCTCGACGAGCTGCGCCAGCACGTGCTCGACGACGAACTCGCGGATGTCGGGCGCGAGCAGCGACTCGAGGTCGATGTCCGAGGCGTGCTGCGAGGAGACGACGACCGTGTCGAGGCGGACGGCCTTGTCGCCGTCGTACTCGATGGTGACCTGGGTCTTGCCGTCGGGGCGCAGGTACGGGATGGTCCCGTTCTTGCGGACTTCGGTGAGGCGGCGGGAGAGCCGGTGCGCGATGTGGATCGGCAGCGGCATCAGCTCGGGGGTCTCGTCCGACGCGTAGCCGAACATCAGGCCCTGGTCGCCGGCGCCCTGCTTGTCGAGCTCGTCCTCGTCGCCCTCGACCCGCTTCTCGTACGCGGTGTCCACGCCCTGGGCGATGTCCGGGGACTGGGATCCGATGGACACCGACACGCCGCAGGAGGCGCCGTCGAAGCCCTTCTTCGAGGAGTCGTAACCGATCTCGAGGATCTTGTTCCGGACGAGGGTCGGGATGTCCGCCCACGCCTTGGTGGTCACCTCACCGGCGACGTGCACCAGGCCCGTGGTGATCAGCGTCTCGACGGCGACGCGCGAGGTGGGGTCCTCGCGCAGCAGCGCGTCGAGAATGGTGTCGCTGATCTGGTCAGCGATCTTGTCGGGGTGGCCCTCGGTGACGGACTCCGAGGTGAACAGACGACGGGACACAACGCTCCCTGGGGTTGCAGCGGCTGCTGGCTACTCGTGACGCGGACCGGCAGGGGGCTGCGCCCCGCGACGTTCCACGAACAGTCTATCGGTCGTGGTCGGGCAATGGACCAGGTGTCTCGCCTGGCGAATGCCGCTGGACGGGCGGAACCGGCCTCCGGCAAGGCAGACCTGCCCAGCCGGGTGGGGCGCAAATCACTCGTCAGGCGGTGTTTCGCGCCTCCCGGGGACCGGTTCGCGCCCCCCGGGGCGGGGGCGCGCCGGTGCCGGGGTCCGCCGCGAGGGCGGCCAGGATGCGTCAGGTCGCGGGGCGCAGCCGCGGCAGGACCAGGTCCCAGACCGTCTCGGCGAGCGCTTCCTTCGGCCCGTACGGCACGGGGGTCTCGGCGCCGTCCGACGCGAGGACGACGGCCTCGTTCTCCTCGGAGCCGAAGGTCTTCCGCTCCCCGACCTCGTTGACGACGAGGAGGTCGCAGCCCTTGCGGCGGAGCTTCGCGCGCCCGTTGGCGAGGACGTCGTCGGTCTCGGCGGCGAAACCGACGACCACCTGGCCGGGCAGGGCGCGGTCGGCGGACAGCTCGGCGAGGACGTCGGGGTTGCGGACGAGTTCGATCGTGGGCGCGCCCCCGTCGTCCGTCTTCTTGATCTTCCCGGGGGCGTAGGCGGCCGGGCGGAAGTCGGCGACGGCGGCGGCCATCACGACCGCGTCGGCGTCGGCGGCGGCCTTGAGGACGGCCTCGCGGAGCTGGACGGCGGTGCCGACGTGGACCACGTCGACCCCGGCGGGGTCGGCGATGCCGGTGTTCGCCTCGACGAGGGTGACCCGGGCGCCCCGGGCGGCGGCGGCCTTCGCGAGGGCGTAGCCCTGCTTCCCCGAGGAGCGGTTGCCGAGGTAGCGGACGGGGTCGAGGGGTTCGCGGGTGCCGCCCGCGCTGACCACGACGTGGCGTCCGGCGAGGTCGGGCGCCGCGGTGCCGCGGGCGAGGATCCGGCGGCAGACCTCGAAGATCTCCCCCGGCTCGGGGAGCCGGCCCTTGCCGGTGTCGACGCCGGTGAGGCGGCCGACGGCGGGCTCGATGACGACGGCGCCGCGGCGGCGCAGGGTGGCGACGTTCTCCTGGGTCGCCGGGTGCTCCCACATCTCGGTGTGCATGGCGGGGGCGAAGACGACCGGACAGCGCGCGGTGAGCAGCGTGTTGGTGAGCAGGTCGTCCGCGAGGCCGTGGGCGGCCTTGGCGAGCATGTCGGCGGTGGCGGGGGCGACGACGACGAGGTCGGCGGCCTGGCCGATCCGCACGTGCGGGACCTCGTGGACGGACTCCCACACCTCGGTGGAGACCGGGTTGCCGGAGAGCGCGGACCAGGTGGCGGCGCCGACGAAGTGGAGGGCGGAGTCGGTGGGCACGACGCGCACGTCGTGGCCCGACTCGGTCAGCCGGCGCAGCAGCTCGCACGCCTTGTAGGCGGCGATGCCGCCGCTCACGCCCAGGACGACCTTCGGCTCGGCCACCACGCTCACTGTTGCTCCCCGCACTCGGATGCGTACGACTCCATGAGACACCACAGGCCCGGCGGATGTTCCGCCGGGCCTGTGGTGACAAGCGTTACAAGCGCTACGTGCTTACTGCGCGGGGCCCTCGATGGCCTCGGACGTCAGCAGACCCGCGTTGATCTCGCGCAGGGCGATCGAGAGCGGCTTCTCGTGGACGTGGGTGTCGACGAGCGGACCCACGTACTCCAGCAGGCCCTCGCCGAGCTGGGAGTAGTACGCGTTGATCTGACGCGCGCGCTTGGCCGCGTAGATCACGAGGCTGTACTTCGAGTCGGTGGCCTCGAGCAGCTCGTCGATCGGCGGGTTGATGATGCCCTCGGGCGCGGTGATGGAAGAGGACACGCTCTACCTTCCGAAGATGGAAAAAAGATCAGACAACGTGCATCAACGTTAGCAGCTCGCGTGCGACGTCCTCGACGGAGGTGTTGACGAGGGTGGTGTCGAACTCCGACTCGGCGGCCAGCTCGACCTTCGCGGCCTCGAGCCGGCGCTCGATGACCTCGGGCGACTCCGTGCCGCGGCCGGTGAGCCGGCGGACCAGCTCCTCCCAGCTCGGCGGGGCCAGGAAGACCAGCTGGGACTCGGACATGGAGTCCTTCACCTGGCGGGCGCCCTGGAGGTCGATCTCCAGGAGCACGGGCTCGCCGGCGCCGAGGCGCTCGAGGACGGCGCCGCGCGGGGTGCCGTAGCGGTTGCCCGCGAACTCGGCCCACTCGAGGAGCTCACCGTTGGCGATCAGCTTGTCGAACTCGTCGTCCGCGACGAAGAAGTAGTGGACGCCGTGCTTCTCGCCGGGGCGGGGCTTCCGGGTCGTCGCCGACACCGAGAGCCAGACCTCGGGGTGGACCTTGCGCATATGAGCGACGACCGTGCTCTTGCCGACCCCTGAGGGGCCGGAGAGCACGGTCAGCCGCGGACGTACCTCTGCTGCCATGCAGCGATTATTCCAGCTTCACCGGCATGCCCGGGACGCACGCCCCGGATCGGAGGCCGGACCGGCCGCCCGATCAGGCGCCGGTGCTGCCGAACTCGCGCTCCAGGGAGGCGATCTGGTTGGAGCCGAGACCACGGACGCGACGGCTCTCGGAGATGCCGAGACGCTCCATGATCTGCTTGGCGCGGACCTTGCCGACGCCGGGCAGCGACTCGAGCAGCGCGGAGACCTTCATCTTGCCGATGACGTCGTTCTCCTGGCCGCTCTTGATGACCTCGTGGAGGGAGGCGCCGGAGTGCTTGAGTCGATTCTTGACCTCGGCCCGCTCCCGGCGAGCCGCGGCGGCCTTTTCGAGCGCGGCTGCGCGCTGTTCAGGGGTAAGGGGCGGAAGAGCCACGCCTACGTCACCTCGGATGTCGATCTGTCGGATACGGACCGGTGAGGAACCTGGACGCCCCACACCAGTGGAGCAACGCTCAACGGAGTGGCCGTTGAACGCCTGCTCTGCCCCGGAGACTAGCGGCCGAGACCGCTCCAGTCAGCGAGAACAGCGGAAAAGTCCTGGTCAGCATCGACCGACCAGGACTTTTCCGGCATAACGACCCGGTTTTGAGCCAAGATTTCGTCAAGTGGTGAGACGGCTCACCTCCGGCCGGCCCCGCCCCTCCGACCTGCGGATTGTCCGGGAGGCGCGTCAGCCGGCGACGGCGGCGCGGATCTCGTCCGCGTAGCGGTGCGCCGAGTCCCGCAGGGCGGCCGTGTCCGGACCGTTGCGCAGGACCCCGCGGCTGACGTTCGGGACGACGTTGCCGACCGCCGCGCCGAAGACGGCCGGGAGGTCGGCGGGGGTCGCGCCCTGGGCGCCGATGCCGGGGGCGAGGAGCGGCCCGTTGATGTCCAGGTCGAAGGAGGACAGGTCGCCGAGGGTGGCGCCGACGACCGCGCCGAAGGAGCCCATCGGGGTCTCCCCCGCGTTCTCCTCGGCGAGGTGGGCGAGCATGGTCGCGCCGACGGTGCGGCCGTCCTCGCGGACCGCCCGCTGGACCTCGGCGCCCTCCGGGTTGGAGGTGAGGGCCAGCACGAAGAGGCCGGCGCCGGACTCCCGGGCCAGGTCGACGGCGGGCTTCAGGGCGCCGTAGCCGAGGTACGGGGAGACCGTCAGCGCGTCGGAGAAGAGCGGGGAGTCCTTGCGCAGGAAGGTCTCCGCGTACGCGGCCATGGTGGAGCCGATGTCGCCGCGCTTGGCGTCCATGACGACCAGGCCGCCCGCCGCGCGCAGATCGGCGGTGGCGCGCTCCAGGACGGCGATGCCGCGCGAGCCGAAGCGCTCGAAGAAGGCGGACTGCGGCTTGAAGACGGCCACGGTCTCGGCGAGGGCCTCGACGACGGTGAAGGCGAAGCGCTCCAGGCCGGCGATGTCGTCGGTCAGGCCCCAGGAGTCGAGCAGGGCGGCGTGCGGGTCGATGCCGACGCAGAGCGGGCCGCGCTCGTCCATGGCGGAGCGCAGGCGGGTGCCGAAGGAGGGGGTCACTTCGCGGCCTTTCGGTTGTCGGCGCCGACGGCCTCGGCGAGGGTGGCGTACGGGGAGGCCGCGAGGCGCGCCGCGAGGCCCTTGTGGATCGCGCGGGCGTAGAAGGGGCCCTCGTAGACGAAGGCGCTGTAGCCCTGGACGAGGGTGGCCCCGGCGAGGATGCGCTGCCAGGCGTCCTCGGCGTTCTCGACCCCGCCGACGCCCACCAGGACCAGCCGGTCGCCCACGCGCGCGTGGAGGCGGCGCAGGACGGCGAGGGAGCGCTCCTTGACGGGCGCGCCGGACAGGCCGCCGGTCTCCTTGATCAGCGCGGGGTCGGACTTCAGGCCGAGGCCCTCGCGCGCGATGGTGGTGTTGGTGGCGATGATGCCGTCGAGGCCGAGTTCCAGGGCGAGGTCGGCGACCGCGTCGACGTCCTCGTCGGCCAGGTCGGGGGCGATCTTGACCAGGAGGGGGACCCGGCGGTCGGTGACCGTGCGGTCGGCGGCCTCGCGGACGGCGGTGAGCAGCGGGCGCAGGGACTCGGTGGCCTGGAGGTTGCGCAGCCCGGGGGTGTTCGGGGAGGAGACGTTGACGACGAGGTAGTCGGCGTGGGCGGCGAGGCGCTCGGTGGACTTCACGTAGTCGGCGGCGGCCTCGGCCTCGGGGACGACCTTGGTCTTGCCGATGTTGACGCCGACGACCGTCCTGAAGACGGGGTTGCGGGCGGCCAGGCGGGCGGCGACGGCGGCGGAGCCCTCGTTGTTGAAGCCCATGCGGTTGATCAGGGCGCGGTCCGGGACGAGCCGGAAGAGGCGCTTCTTGGGGTTGCCGGGCTGGGCCTCGCCGGTGACGGTGCCGATCTCGACGTGGTCGAAGCCGAGCATCGCCATGCCGTCGATGGCGACGGCGTTCTTGTCGAAGCCGGCGGCGAGTCCGAAGGGGCCGTGCATGCGGAGGCCCAGGGCCTCGGTGCGCAGTTCCTCGTACCGGGGCGCGAGGACGGCGGCCACGAAGGTGCGCAGGACCGGGGTGCCGGCGGCGAGCCGGATCCAGCGGAAGGCCGTGTAGTGGGCCTTCTCGGGGTCCATGCGCTTGAAGACCAGGTTGAAGAAGAACTTGTACATGTGTCGGTCCAGTCCAGGTCATGACGAGGGGGACACCGCAGGTCCTGCCGGTGTCCCCCTCCTCGTACGGGCTGCTAGTCGCGGGCCGCGGTCAGGTGCTCCGCGTGCTCCTGGAGCGAGCGGACGCCGACGTCGCCGTGGCCCAGCGCCTCGATGCCCTGGACGGCCGCGGCGAGCGCCTGGACCGTGGTGAGGCAGGGGACGCTGCGCGCCACCGCGGCCGTACGGATCTCGTAGCCGTCGAGGCGGCCGCCGGTGCCGTACGGGGTGTTGACGATCAGGTCGACCTGGCCGTCGTGGATGAGCTGGACGATGGTCTTCTCGCCGTTGGGGCCCTCGCCCTCGCTGAGCTTGCGGACGACCGTGGCGTTGATGCCGTTGCGCTTGAGGACCTCGGCGGTGCCGGAGGTGGCGAGCAGCTCGAAGCCGTGGGCGACGAGCTCGCGGGCCGGGAAGATCATCGAGCGCTTGTCGCGGTTGGCGACCGAGATGAACGCGCGGCCCTTGGTGGGCAGCGGGCCGTAGGCGCCGGCCTGCGACTTGGCGTAGGCCGTGCCGAAGACCGCGTCGATGCCCATGACCTCGCCGGTGGAGCGCATCTCCGGGCCGAGGACGGTGTCGACGCCGCGGCCGTGCACGTCGCGGAAGCGCGACCACGGCATCACGGCCTCCTTGACGGAGATCGGCGCGTCGAGCGGCAGGGTGCCGCCGTCGCCGTTCCTCGGCAGCAGGCCCTCGGCGCGCAGCTCGGCGATGGTGGCGCCGAGCGAGATGCGGGCGGCGGCCTTCGCGAGCGGCACGGCGGTCGCCTTCGAGGTGAAGGGGACGGTCCGGGAGGCGCGCGGGTTCGCCTCCAGCACGTACAGGATGTCGCCGGCCATGGCGAACTGGATGTTGATCAGTCCGCGGACGCCGACGCCCTTGGCGATGGCCTCGGTGGAGGCGCGCAGGCGCTTGATGTCGAAGCCGCCGAGGGTGATCGGGGGCAGCGCGCAGGCCGAGTCGCCGGAGTGGATGCCGGCCTCCTCGATGTGCTCCATGACGCCGCCGAGGTAGAGCTCCTCGCCGTCGTAGAGCGCGTCGACGTCGATCTCGATGGCGTCGTCGAGGAAGCGGTCGACCAGGACCGGCCGGGTGGGGCTGATCTCGGTGGACTCGGCGATGTACGACTCCAGGCGGGCCTCGTCGTACACGATCTCCATGCCGCGGCCGCCGAGCACGTACGAGGGGCGTACGAGGACGGGGTAGCCGATCTCGTCGGCGATGGCCTTGGCGCCGGCGAAGGTGGTCGCGGTGCCGTGCTTCGGCGCGGGGAGTCCGGCCTCGGCGAGGACGCGGCCGAAGGCTCCGCGGTCCTCGGCGGCGTGGATGGCCTCCGGGGAGGTGCCGACGACCGGCACGCCGTTGTCCTTGAGCGCCTGCGACAGGCCCAGCGGGGTCTGGCCGCCGAGCTGGACGACGACGCCGGCGACGGGGCCGGCGAGGGTCTCGGCGTGGACGATCTCCAGCACGTCTTCCAGCGTCAGCGGCTCGAAGTACAGGCGGTCGGAGGTGTCGTAGTCCGTCGAGACGGTCTCCGGGTTGCAGTTGACCATCACGGTCTCGAAGCCGGCCTCGCTCAGGGCGAAGGAGGCGTGGACGCAGGAGTAGTCGAACTCGATGCCCTGGCCGATGCGGTTCGGGCCGGAGCCCAGGATGATCACCGCGGGCTTCTCGCGCGGGGCGACCTCGGACTCCTCGTCGTAGGACGAGTAGAAGTACGGGGTCTTGGCGGCGAACTCGGCGGCACAGGTGTCGACCGTCTTGTAGACCGGGCGGACGCCGAGGGCGTGGCGGACCTCGCGGACGACATCCTCGCGCAGGCCGCGGATCTCGGCGATCTGGGCGTCGGAGAAGCCGTGCCGCTTGGCCTCGGCGAGCAGCTCGGGGTCGAGCTTCTCGGCGGCGGCCAGGTCGTCGGCGATCTCCTTGATCAGGAAGAGCTGGTCGACGAACCACGGGTCGATCTTCGTGGCGTCGAAGACCTCCTGCGGGGTGGCGCCGGCGCGGATGGCCTGCATGACCGTGTTGATGCGGCCGTCGGTCGGACGGACCGACTCGCGGAGCAGCTCGGCCTTGTCGCCGGGCTCGCCGGTGAAGGCGAACTGCGAGCCCTTCTTCTCCAGGGAGCGCAGGGCCTTCTGGAGGGCCTCGGTGAAGTTGCGGCCGATGGCCATGGCCTCGCCGACCGACTTCATGGTGGTGGTGAGGGTGGAGTCGGCCTGCGGGAACTTCTCGAAGGCGAAGCGCGGGGCCTTGACGACGACGTAGTCGAGCGTGGGCTCGAAGGACGCCGGGGTCTTCTCCGTGATGTCGTTCGGGATCTCGTCCAGCGTGTAGCCGACGGCGAGGCGGGCCGCGATCTTGGCGATCGGGAAGCCGGTCGCCTTGGAGGCGAGCGCCGAGGACCGGGAGACGCGCGGGTTCATCTCGATGACGATGATCCGGCCGTCGTCCGGGTTGACCGCGAACTGGATGTTGCAGCCGCCGGTGTCGACGCCGACCTCGCGGATGATCGCGATGCCGATGTCGCGCAGGCGCTGGTACTCGCGGTCGGTGAGCGTCATCGCCGGGGCGACGGTGATCGAGTCGCCGGTGTGGACGCCCATCGGGTCGAAGTTCTCGATGGAGCAGACGACCACGACGTTGTCGTTCTTGTCGCGCATGAGCTCCAGCTCGTACTCCTTCCAGCCGAGGATGGACTCCTCCAGGAGCACCTCGGTGGTCGGGGAGAGCGTCAGGCCCTGGCCGGCGATGCGGCGCAGCTCCTCCTCGTCGTGGGCGAAGCCGGAGCCGGCGCCGCCCATGGTGAAGGAGGGGCGGACGACGACGGGGTAGCCGCCGAGCGTCTCGACGCCCTTGAGGACGTCGTCCATGGAGTGGCAGATGACGGAGCGGGCGGACTCGCCGTACCCGATCTTGGCCTTGACGGCCTCGACGACGCCCTTGAAGAGGTCGCGGTCCTCGCCCTTGTGGATGGCCTCGACGTTGGCGCCGATGAGCTCGACGCCGTACTTCTCGAGGACGCCCTGCTCGTGCATGGAGATCGCGGTGTTGAGCGCGGTCTGGCCGCCGAGGGTGGGCAGGAGGGCGTCGGGGCGCTCCTTGGCGATGATCTTCTCGACGAACTCGGGGGTGATCGGCTCGACGTAGGTGGCGTCGGCGATCTCCGGGTCGGTCATGATCGTGGCCGGGTTGGAGTTGACCAGGATCACCCGCAGGCCCTCGGCCTTGAGGATGCGGCAGGCCTGGGTGCCGGAGTAGTCGAACTCGGCGGCCTGTCCGATGACGATCGGGCCGGAGCCGATGACCAGGACGGACTGGATATCGGTGCGCTTAGGCACGCTCGGCCTCCATCAGGGTTACGAAGCGGTCGAAGAGGTACGCGGCGTCGTGCGGGCCCGCGGCCGCCTCGGGGTGGTACTGGACGGAGAAGGCCGGCTGGTCGAGCAGCTGGAGGCCTTCCACGACGTTGTCGTTCAGGCAGACGTGGGAGACCTCGACCCGCCCGAAGGGGGTCTCGGAGACCTCGTCGAGGGGCGCGTCGACGGCGAAGCCGTGGTTGTGCGCGGTGACCTCGACCTTGCCGGTGGTGCGGTCCTGGACCGGCTGGTTGATGCCGCGGTGGCCGTACTTCAGCTTGTAGGTGCCGAAGCCGAGGGCGCGGCCGAGGATCTGGTTGCCGAAGCAGATGCCGAACAGGGGCGTCTTGCGCTCCAGGACGGCCTGCATGACGGAGACGGGTCCGTCGGCGGTGGCCGGGTCGCCCGGGCCGTTGGAGAAGAACACGCCGTCGGGTCGCACGGCGTAGACGTCCTCGGCGGTGGCGGTGGCGGGGAGGACGTGGACCTCGATGCCGCGCTCGGCCATCCGGTGCGGGGTCATGCCCTTGATGCCGAGGTCGACGGCGGCGACGGTGAACTTCTTCTCGCCGACCGCGGGGACGACGTACGTCTCCTGGGTGGCGACCTCCGCGGAGAGGTCCGCGCCCTTCATCTCGGGCTGGCGGCGGACCTCGGCGAGCATGGTGCCCTCGTCGGCGAGCGCGCTGCCGGAGAAGATGCCGACGCGCATGGCGCCGCTCTCGCGCAGGTGGCGGGTGAGGGCGCGGGTGTCGATGCCCTGGATGCCGACGACGCCCTGGCTGCGCAGCTCCTCGTCCAGCGAGCGCCGGGAGCGCCAGTTGGACGAGACGCGGGCGGGGTCGCGGACGACGTAGCCGGAGACCCAGATGCGGCCGGACTCGGGGTCCTCGTCGTTGACGCCGGTGTTGCCGACGTGGGGAGCCGTCATGACCACGACCTGCCGGTGGTACGACGGGTCGGTGAGGGTCTCCTGGTAGCCGGTCATGCCGGTGGAGAACACGGCCTCGCCGAAGGTCTCCCCCACGGCCCCGTAGGCGCGGCCGCGGAAGATGCGGCCGTCCTCCAGGACGAGTACGGCGGGAGCAGCCTTCTGCCTCTGAGAGGCGACTCCCTGGATGGAGGTCGTCATCGTGCGATGCCTTCCGTCGTGGTGGATACGGCGTTCATGGAGTTGAGGGCCTCGACCCAGGCGGTGTGCTCGGCCGCCCGGTCGGAGCGGAAGCCGGAGTCGAGCAGCTTGCCGCCGTGCTCCCAGGTGACGATCAGGAGCCCGCCCTCGGCGAGGACCTTGCCGGCGATGCCCTTGTCGAGGCGTGCCTCGCGCAGGGCCCCGGCCGGTACGAAGAAGTCGTTCGCCCCGGGGCGGACGACCTCGATCCCGGCGTCGGTGAGCGTGAGCTCGACGCGGCTGCGGGTGCCGAGGCCGTGGGCGACGATCCGGTCGAGCCACTGCCCGGCGGTCGTGGACCCGTGGTAGCGCCCGCTGAGGGTCAGTCTCGCCTCACCGGGCGCCGGGGGCGCGGCGGGGAGCGCGGGCAGGTCCGACTGGAGGCTGCCGCGCCACTTCCATCCCTGGCGCATGAGCCAGTACACGAAGGCGACGAAGAGCAGCAGCCCGGCGACCCAGCCGAGCCGCCCGGCCCAGTCGGTCACCTCCGCCGACTTCTGCTCGGCGGCCTCTGCGGCGATTGCGATGAGTGGTGTCACGCCAGCTTCCCGTCCACGACCGTTGCCCGGCCCCGCAGGAAGGTGTGGGTGACGCGTCCCGGCAGCTCGCGGCCCTCGTAGGGGGTGTTGCGGCTGCGGGAGGCGAAGTCCGCGGGGTCCACGACACCACGGTAAGCCGGATCGACCAGCGTCAGGTTCGCGGGCTCACCTGCCGAGACGGGGCGGCCGTGGCCCGCGGCCCGTCCGATGCGGGCGGGCGCGAAGGACATCCGGTCGGCGACGCCGGCCCAGTCGAGGAGCCCGGTCTCGACCATCGTCTGCTGGACGACGGAGAGGGCGGTCTCCAGGCCGACCATGCCCATGGCGGCCGCGGCCCACTCGCAGTCCTTGTCCTCGTGCGGGTGCGGGGCGTGGTCGGTGGCGACGATGTCGATCGTGCCGTCGGCCAGCGCCTCGCGCAGGGCGAGGACGTCCTTCTCGGTGCGCAGCGGCGGGTTGACCTTGTAGACCGGGTCGTACGAGCGGACCAGCTCGTCCGTGAGGAGGAGGTGGTGCGGGGTGACCTCGGCGGTGACGTCGATGCCGCGGGACTTGGCCCAGCGGACGATCTCGACGGAGCCGGCGGTGGAGAGGTGGCAGATGTGGACGCGGGAGCCGACGTGCTCGGCGAGGAGGACGTCGCGGGCGATGATCGACTCCTCGGCGACGGCGGGCCAGCCGCCGAGGCCGAGCTCGGCGGAGACGACGCCCTCGTTCATCTGGGCGCCCTCGGTGAGGCGGGGCTCCTGGGCGTGCTGGGCGACGACGCCGCCGAAGGCCTTCACGTACTCCAGGGCGCGGCGCATGATCACCGCGTCGTCGACGCACTTGCCGTCGTCGGAGAAGACGGTGACGCCGGCGGCGGAGTCGTGCATGGCACCGAGCTCGGCGAGCTTCTTGCCCTCCAGGCCGACGGTGACGGCGCCGATGGGCTGGACGTCGCAGTAGCCGGACTCCTTGCCGAGCCGGTAGACCTGCTCGACGACGCCGGCGGTGTCGGCGACCGGGTGGGTGTTGGCCATGGCGAAGACGGCGGTGTAGCCGCCCGAGGCGGCGGCGCGGGTGCCGGTGAGGACGGTCTCGGAGTCCTCGCGGCCGGGCTCGCGCAGGTGGGTGTGGAGGTCGACCAGGCCGGGCAGCAGGATCTGGCCGTCGGCCTCGATCACGGTCGCGCCCTCGGCGGAGAGCCCGGTGCCGACCTCCGCGATGGTGTCGCCGTCGACGAGGACGTCCTGGACGTCGCCGCCGAGGACCTTCGCACCGCGGATCAGGGTCTTGCTCGTGGTCACTTGCTCTCCTCGGTACGGGCGGGGGTGGCGGGGGCGGCGGAGTCGTTGCCCCCGAGCAGCAGGTAGAGGACGGCCATCCGGATCGAGACGCCGTTGGCGACCTGCTCGACGACCGTGCAGCGGTCGGAGTCGGCGACCTCGGCGGTGATCTCCATGCCGCGGACCATGGGGCCGGGGTGCATGACGATGGCGTGCTCGGGCATCTTCGCCATCCGCTCGCCGTCGAGCCCGTAGCGGCGCGAGTACTCGCGCTCGGTCGGGAAGAAGGCGGCGTTCATCCGCTCGCGCTGCACACGCAGCATCATCACCGCGTCGGACTTCGGCAGCACTCCGTCGAGCTCGTACGAGACCTCGCAGGGCCAGGTCTCGACGCCGACGGGGACCAGGGTGGGCGGGGCCACCAGGGTGACCTCGGCGCCGAGGGTGTGGAGCAGGTCGACGTTGGAGCGGGCGACCCGGCTGTGCAGGACGTCGCCCACGAGGGTGATGCGCTTGCCGGCGAGGTCCTGGCCGAGGCCGGCGTCGCGGCCGACGAGGCGGCGGCGCATGGTGAAGGCGTCGAGGAGGGCCTGGGTGGGGTGCTGGTGGGTGCCGTCGCCGGCGTTGATGACGGGGGCGTCGATCCAGCCGGAGGTGGCGAGCCGGTACGGGGCGCCGGAGGCGCCGTGCCGGATGACGACCGCGTCGACGCCCATGGCCTCCAGGGTCTGCGCGGTGTCCTTGAGGGACTCGCCCTTGGAGACGCTGGAGCCCTTGGCCGCGAAGTTGATCACGTCGGCGGAGAGGCGCTTCTCGGCGGCCTCGAAGGAGATCCGGGTGCGGGTGGAGTCCTCGAAGAAGAGGTTGCAGACGGTCCGGCCGCGCAGGGTCGGCAGTTTCTTGATGGGCCGGTCGGCCACCCGGGCCATCTCCTCGGCGGTGTCGAGGATCTGGACGGCGTCGTCGCGGGTGAGGTCGGCGGCCGAGATGAGGTGACGCATCATCGGTGTTCGTCTCCGTGGTGGGAGGGTGAGGGCGTGCGGGCGCGCAGGGCTGTGCCCCGGGCCCGTCGGGGGCGCCGGTCCGGCTAGGAGGCGGGCTTGCTGCCGAGCAGGACGGTGTCGCGACCGTCCTCCTCGGCGAGCTGGACCTTGACCGTCTCCCGCAGCGACGTGGGGAGGTTCTTTCCGACGTAGTCGGCGCGGATCGGGAGCTCGCGGTGGCCGCGGTCGACGAGGACCGCGAGCTGGACGGCGCGCGGGCGGCCGATGTCGCCGAGGGCGTCGAGGGCGGCGCGGATGGTGCGGCCGGAGAAGAGGACGTCGTCGACGAGGACGACGAGGCGCCCGTCGATGCCGTCACCGGGGATCTCGGTGCGGCCGATGGCGCGGGCGGGCTTCATCCGCAGGTCGTCCCGGTACATGGTGATGTCGAGGGAACCGACCGGGATCTTGGTGCCGGTGATCGATTCGAGCTTCTCGGCGAGCCGGCCGGCGAGGAAGACGCCGCGGGTGGGAATGCCGAGGAGGACCACGTCGTCGGCGCCCTTGGCGCGCTCGACGATCTCGTGGGCGATGCGGGTGAGGACCCGCGCGATGTCCGGGGCCTCGAGAACGGGCCGCGCGTCGTCGCCGTACTGCTGCTGGGTGTCCATGGAGAACGGACCTCCTTCTCCGCCTCACGGGACGGCTCTTAAAGGACGTCGGATTTGCGCCGTTCACTCTACCAGGGGAAGGAGACCGGTTCCCGCGCACCCCCGAAGTCCTTCCGGACCCCGTCCCCCGGGAGGGGCCGGTACGGACCATTCGGCTTGACGGGTGGGTGTAACGCTGCGTAACCTCACAGTGAGTTACCAGCCGCGCGGCGCAGCCGCATGTCGTCACAGCGTCCGGGAGCGTTATGTCCAGCGAATACGCAAAGCAGCTCGGGGCCAAACTCCGCGCCATCCGCACCCAGCAGGGTCTCTCCCTCCACGGGGTGGAGGAGAAGTCCCAGGGCCGCTGGAAGGCGGTCGTGGTCGGCTCGTACGAGCGCGGGGACCGCGCGGTGACCGTGCAGCGCCTTGCCGAGCTGGCGGACTTCTACGGGGTGCCGGTGCAGGAGCTCCTGCCGGGCACGACCCCGGGCGGCGCCGCCGAGCCGCCGCCGAAGCTGGTCCTCGACCTGGAGCGCCTGGCCCACGTCCCGCAGGAGAAGGCGGGCCCGCTCCAGCGCTACGCGGCGACGATCCAGTCGCAGCGCGGCGACTACAACGGCAAGGTGCTGTCGATCCGCCAGGACGACCTGCGCACGCTCGCCGTCATCTACGACCAGTCCCCTTCCGTCCTCACCGAGCAGCTGATCAGCTGGGGCGTCCTGGACGCGGACGCGCGCCGCGCGGTCGCCCACGAGGAGAACTGACCCCTTACGAGGGCACAGCAGAAACGTACCGCCGGGCCCGTGGACGTCATCCGACGTTCACGGGCCCGACGCTTTTCCCCGTCGGCGTCCGCCCGCGCGAAGGGGCCCGCAGCATCGCGTGCTGCGGGCCCCTTCGCGTGCCGTGCGGGACTAGACGTCCGCGTCCCGGCGCAGGCGCGGCTTCAAGTCCTTGAAGCGCCCCAGCAGGCCGTTGACGAAGGTCGGGGACTCGTCGGTGGAGAACTCCTTGGCGAGCTGCACCGCCTCGTCGATCGCGACCGCGTCGGGCGTGCCGTCCTCCCAGAGCAGCTCGTACGCGCCGAGGCGCACGATGTTCCGGTCGGCGACGGGCATCCGGTCGAGGTCCCAGTCCACCGCGTAGGTCGCGATGAGATCGTCGATCCGCGCCTCGTGGGCCGCGTACCCCTCGACCAGCTGCATGGTGAAGTCGTTGACCGGCGGCTGGCGGTCGTCCGACCGCGCGAGCCGGACCTGGTCCGCGAGAACCTCCTGGACGGAGGCACCGCGCTGGTCCGCCTCGAAGAGGATCTGGAAGGCGCGCTTGCGGGCCTTGCTCCGAGCGGCCACGGTTACTTGTTCACCCGGCCGAGGTAGTCGCTGGTGCGGGTGTCGACCTTGACCTTCTCACCGGTGGTGACGAAGAGCGGGACCTGGATCTCGTGGCCGGTCTCCAGGGTGGCGGGCTTGGTGCCACCGGTGGAGCGGTCGCCCTGGACGCCCGGGTCGGTGTGCTTGATCGTCAGCTCGACGGCGGCCGGGAGCTCGACGTAGAGCACCTCGCCCTCGTGCTGGGCGACGGAGGCGGTGAAGCCCTCGATGAGGAAGTTGGCGGCGTCGCCGACGGACTTGCGGTCGACCATCAGCTGGTCGTAGGTCTGCTCGTCCATGAAGACGAAGTAGTCGCCGTCCATGTACGAGAACTGCATGTCACGGCGGTCGATGGTGGCCGTCTCGACCTTCACACCGGCGTTGAAGGTCTTGTCGACGACCTTGCCGGACAGCACGTTCTTGAGCTTGGTGCGCACGAAGGCCGGGCCCTTGCCGGGCTTGACGTGCTGGAACTCGACGACGGACCAGAGCTGGCCGCCTTCGAGCTTGAGCACCATGCCGTTCTTGAGGTCGTTCGTGGAAGCCACGGTTGCGGAATCTCCTGGACTGACGTGGGACCGAGGAGGCGTACGCGCCTCACAGCGCGAGCAGCTCCTTGGTCGTGATGGTGAGTAGCTCGGGTCCGCCGTCCGCCTCCTGGCGCACGACGAGCGTGTCATCGATCCGGACTCCGCCCCGGCCCGGGAGGTGGACCCCCGGTTCGACGGTGACCGGCACACAAGCGTCCAGTTTACCCATGGCCGAGGGTGAGAGCTGCGGGTCCTCGTCGATTTCGAGCCCCACCCCGTGCCCGGTGAGGGGCACGGCGGCCTCCGTGTGTCCCGCGGCGTCCAGGATCTGGCGGGCCGCCCGGTCCACGTCCCGGTATTCGGCGCCGGGCGCGAGGGACTCGCGTCCGGCCCGCTGAGCGGCGAAGACGAGCTCGTACAGCTCGATCTGCCAGTCGGCGGGGGTGGTGCCGATGACGAAGGTGCGGCCGATCTCGCACCGGTAGCCGCGGTAGTCCGCGCCCAGGCAGACGGAGAGGAAATCACCCTCCTCGACCCGGCGGTCGGTGGGCCGGTGCCCGCGGCGCCCGGAGTGCGGACCGGTCCCCACCGAGGTGGGGAAGGCGGCCCCGTCGGCGCCGTGGTCGACGAGCCGCCGCTCCAGCTCCAGGGCGAGGTGGCGCTCGGTCCGTCCCACCAGGATCGACTCCAGGAGCTCGCCGAGGGCCTGGTCGGCGATCTCCGCCGCGATCCGCAGGCAGGCGATCTCGTCCTCGTCCTTGACGATCCTGAGCTGCTCGACGGCGCAGGAGAGATCGGCGAGGTGCAGTGCGGGGGCGGCGGAGCCCATGGCCCGGTGCCGGGCCACCGTCAGGTGGTGCTCCTCGACCGCGAGCGCGTCGGCGCCGGCCCGGCGGGCGAGGTCGACGGCGGTGACCGCCGGATCGCCTCCTCCGGCGGGCAGGACCTGCTGCCGGAGGAGCTCGTCGAGCCGTCCGTCGGCCGGTTCGCCACCGGGCGCGACGGGGCAGAGCAGGACGTCCGCCTCCGGTTCCGGCCCGATCAGCAGGACGGCGCCGGGCGGTGAACCACCCGCGAGATAGCGGACGTTGGCGGGGCGGGAGACCAGGGCCGCCGGGCTGCCCGCGGCCGCGCACCGGTCGCGCAGCCGTACACGGCGGTCCGCATACACCTCTGACATGCTCCGAGCCTACGAGCGCGGCGGCGGGGCGTCCTGTTCAGAAGAGCCGACCGGGCGGGGTCACCAGGTGGGCGGGCTGGCGATCGCGCGGGCGAGGACGTCGTCGAGGACGCGCGCGGTGGTCTCGACGTCGTACGTGGAGTTGTCGATGATCGGCAGGCCGGAGCCGTACCAGCCGGCCATCCGGCCGTGGATCGCGGCGACCTCCTCGTCCGAGAGGCGCCGGTTGCCGCTGCGCTCGGCGTTGCGCTCCAGGACGACCTCCAGGCCGGGCAGGAGGACGACGGGCAGCAGACCGGGGCCGACGTGCCGCTTCCAGCCGCCGAGTCCGACGACGGGCCGGTCCGGGAAGACGGCGTCGTCGACGATGCAGGAGATGCCGTTGGCGAGGAAGTTGCGCGCGGCGAAGCCGCAGGTGCGGCGGGCCAGCCGGTACTGCGCCTCGGAGTGCTCGTTCCAGCCGGACTGCGGGTCGGCGAAACCGGAGCAGACCCACTCGCGGACGTCGTCGAGGCTGATGTGCGCGGTGGGCACGCGGCGGCGCTGCGCCCAGTGCCGGGCGACGGTGGTCTTGCCCGCGCCCGCGGGGCCGATGAGCAGGACGGCGAGGGTGGCCGCGCCGGTCCCGGCGCCGTGCTCCACGGGCGGCGCGAGGGGCGCGCTCACCGGCGGCAGCAGCGGCACGTGCCCGGTCGCCTCCGGGCGCGACGGACCGGAGGCGGGGTACTGCGGACCGGCGGGGTGCTGCGGACCGCCGACGGGATGCTGCGGGGCCCCCGGGTGCGAGGGGCCGCCGGACGGGTGGGGCGCAGCGGGGTGCTGGGAGGTCGCCTGGTGCCGCGGTATGCCTCCGGGGCCGCCCCAGCCCGCTCCGGGCGCCGGGGGCGGCGGTGCGTGCGGGGGGCGGGGGGCACCGGCCCGGGCCGTCGGGTGGAGACCCGGCCCGGACGCCGGCCCCGGGTACGGGGCGGCCGGCGGGACGGACGGAGGAACGGGCGGCTGCCCGCCGAGGTCCCCGCCCCCCGGCCCGGGTCCGGGCACGGGTCCCGGCCCGGGTCCGGGGCCGGTCGCCCGGCCCGACCGCTCGGGCGGTGGCAGCGGACCGCCCCCTGCGTGCTGCATCCGGTGCCACTCCGTCTCGTACGCCTGATGGATCCCCGGACCGGTGTGTCCGTGGACGGCGGAACGTTACCGCCCCTGACCCCCACGAGGGGAACGGCCGGGGGCCCCGCCTGGTGCCCCGTCAGGCCGTGTCAGTCGGTGAGCTCCTCGGCGAGCGCCCGCAGCGCCAGCCGGTAGGAACCGATCCCGAACCCGGCGACCGTGCCGGTCGCCACGGCCGCGACGACCGAGGTGTGCCGGAACTCCTCGCGGGCGTACGGGTTCGAGATGTGCACCTCGATCAGCGGGGCGGTCCGCTGGGCGGCGGCGTCCCTCATCCCGTACGAGTAGTGCGTGAAGGCCCCGGGGTTGATCACCACCGGGATCGAGCCGTCCGCGGCCTCGTGGAGCCAGCGGATCATCTCGCCCTCGTCGTTGGTCTCCCGCACCTCGACGTCGAAGCCGAGCTCCGCGCCGAGGGTCCGGCAGGACTCGACGAGCCCCTTGTAGGAGGTGGCGCCGTAGATGTCGGGCTCGCGGGAGCCGAGGCGGCCCAGGTTCGGGCCGTTCAGCACGAGGACCGGGCGGCCCGGACGCGCCTCGCTCACGCGGACACCTCGCCGTAGGCCGCGATCAGGACGGCCGGGTCGGGGCCCTCCAGGACGGTCGGCTTGCCGATCCCGTCGAGCACGATGAAGCGCAGCAGGTCGCCGCGGGACTTCTTGTCGACCCGCATCGTCTCCAGGAGCTTCGGCCACTGGTCGCCGCGGTAGGTGAGCGGCAGGCCGACGGACTCCAGGATCGCCCGGTGCCGGTCGGCGGTGGCGTCGTCGAGCCGCCCGGCGAGGCGGCCCAGCTCGGCGGCGAAGACCATGCCGACGGAGACGGCGGCGCCGTGGCGCCACTTGTACCGCTCGTTCTTCTCGATGGCGTGGGCGAGGGTGTGGCCGTAGTTGAGGATCTCCCGGCGGCCGGACTCCTTGAGGTCGCCGGAGACGACCTCGGCCTTGACCCTGATCGAGCGGACGAGCAGCTCGGCGGTGTGCGGACCGGCCGGGGTGCGGGCGGCCTGCGGGTCCTCCTCGATGAGGTCGAGGATCACCGGGTCGACGATGAAGCCGGCCTTGATGATCTCCGCGAGGCCGCTGACGTAGTCGTGCACCGGCAGCGAGTCGAGCGCCGCGAGGTCGCAGAGGACCCCGGCGGGCGGGTGGAAGGCGCCGACCAGGTTCTTGCCCTCGGCCGTGTTGATGCCCGTCTTGCCGCCGACCGCCGCGTCGACCATGGCCAGCACGGTCGTCGGCACCGCGATCCAGCGCACGCCCCGCAGCCAGGTGGCGGCCACGAAGCCGGCCAGGTCGGTGGTGGCGCCGCCGCCGACGCCGACGACGACGTCGCTGCGGGTGAAGCCGGTCTGGCCCAGCGCCTTCCAGCAGTAGGCGGCGACCTCGGCGGTCTTCGCCTCCTCGGCGTTCGGCACCTGGATGGCGACGGCCTCGTAGCCCTGCTCGGCGAGGTCGGCGCGGAGCGCCTCGCCGGTGTCGGCGAGCGCCTCCGGGTGGATCACGGCGACCCGCTTGGCCCGGGTGCCGATCAGGGCGGGGAGCTCGCCGAGGAGCTGCCGCCCGACCAGTACCTCGTACGGATCGGTGCCCGCGGAACCGCCGACCTGGATTCGGGTCACCTGGTCCTGGTCCGTCATACGTCCTTCAACTCCAGTGCGTCGAGGACCGCCTGGGCGACCTCTTCGGGGGTGCGGTCGTCCGTGGCGACGACGACCCGTGCGACTTCGGTGTACAGATGGCGGCGCGCCTCCATCAGCTCGCGCCACTGGCGGCGCGGGTTGACGGCGAGCAGCGGCCGCGCGGTGTTCAGGCCGACGCGGCGGACCGCCTCCTCGACGTCCATCGAGAGGTACGCGACGGGCAGTCCGGCGAGCAGGGCGCGGGTCCCGGCGTCCAGGATCGCGCCGCCGCCGAGGGCGAGGACGCCCTCGTGCTCGGCGACGGCCGTGGCGACGGCTTCCCGCTCCAGGGCGCGGAAGTGCTCCTCGCCGTCCTCGACGAAGATGTCGGAGATCTCGCGTCCTTCGGCGGCGACGATGTCGGCGTCGGTGTCCCGGTAGGGCGCGCCGAGCCGTTCGGCCAGGAGCGCGCCCACCGTGGACTTGCCGGAGCCCATGGGCCCGACGAGGACGACCAGGGGTCCGGCGGTCACCGGACGTTCAGGTTGTCGAGGTACGACCGCACGTTGCGGCGGGTCTCGGGGACGCTGTCGCCGCCGAACTTCTCGACGACCGCGTCCGCCAGGACCAGCGCGACCATCGCCTCGGCGACGATCCCGGCGGCCGGCACGGCACACACGTCGGAGCGCTGGTGGTGGGCGGCCGCGGCCTCGCCGGTGGCGACGTCGATCGTGGCCAGCGCGCGCGGCACGGTCGCGATCGGCTTCATCGCGGCGCGGACGCGCAGCAGCTCACCGGTGGTCAGGCCGCCCTCGGTGCCGCCGGAGCGGCCGGAGGTGCGCTTGATGCCGTCCTCGGTGCGGACGATCTCGTCGTGCGCCTTCGAACCGGGCACGCGGGCGAGGTCGAACCCGTCGCCGACCTCGACGCCCTTGATGGCCTGGATGCCCATGAGGGCGGCCGCGAGCCGGGCGTCGAGGCGCCGGTCCCAGTGGACGTGCGAACCGAGCCCGACCGGCACTCCGTACGCGAGGACCTCGACGACGCCGCCGAGGGTGTCGCCGTCCTTGTGGGCCTGGTCGATCTCCGCGACCATCGCCTTCGACGCGTCCGCGTCGAGGCAGCGCACCGGGTCGGCGTCGAGCTTCTCGACGTCGGCGGGGACCGGGTAGAGGCCGTACGGCGCCTTGGCGGCCGCGAGCTCCACGACGTGGGAGACGATGTCGATGCCGGCGGCCTCCTTGATGAAGGACCGGGCGACGGCGCCGAGGGCGACCCGGGCGGCGGTCTCCCGGGCGCTGGCGCGCTCCAGGATCGGCCGGGCCTCGTCGAAGCCGTACTTCTGCATGCCGGCGAGGTCGGCGTGGCCGGGCCGGGGCCGGGTCAGGGGCGCGTTGCGGCCCGTCTCCTTGAGCTCCGAGGGGTCGACCGGGTCGGCCGACATGACCTTCTCCCACTTGGGCCACTCGGTGTTGCCGACCATGACGGCGATCGGGGAACCGAGGGAGAGGCCGTGCCGGACGCCGCCGAGGAAGGTGACCTCGTCCTGCTCGAACTTCATGCGGGCGCCGCGCCCATAGCCGAGGCGTCGCCGCGCGAGATGGTCCGCCACCAGCTCAGTGGTGACCGGGACGCCGGCGGGCAGACCCTCAAGGGTCGCGACCAGCGCGGGTCCGTGGGATTCCCCAGCGGTCAGCCAACGCAACCTGCTCAACGATGCTCCTCATGCTCGCGCCCGGCACTGCGACGGCACGACCGGGTGCGCGGCCCTGGCCCGCCACCCCCGATCCTCCCATGCCCGGGGGGCGAACCCGCCCCCCGGTCCAGCTATCGGACGTCGGCCTCGCTCTCCTGCCCGGCCTCGTCGCCCTCCCGGTCGGCGCCGCTCTCCTCGAGGGGCGCGCCGAAACGCTCGCGCAGCCAGTCGAGGCCGAGGTGGACGACCACGGCGCAGCCGAACGCGAGCAGCGGATACCTCACCCATTCGGGCAAGTGGTGGTGGAACACCGCGAGGACCACGCGCACGATGTCCACGGCCACGCCCCACCGCGACGCCAGTGTGAATTCCCCGCCCGTGTCCACTGCCGCTCCCCCGCGATCACTCGGTACGGGGTGGAGCCTATCGGGCCGCCAGCGCCTGCTCCCCCGCCGCCCGCATGGCCGCGAGCGGACCCTTCGGGACGCCCGTCATCCGCTCGACCTGGAGGACCGCCTGGTGGACCAGGAGGTCGAGGCCGCCGACCACCTTTCCGCCGCGCTCGGACCAGGCCGCGGCGAGCGGGGTCGGCCAGGGGTCGTACAGCACGTCGAAGAGCGTGCCGACGCCGTCGGGGACGGCGGTCGCGAGGGCGTTCGTGGTGCCGGCGGGGGTGGTCGCGACGACCAGCGGCGCGTCGAAGGCCTCGGCCGCCCGCTCCCAGTCGGCGGTGCGGACGTCCACGCCGAGCCGCTCGCCCCAGCCGCGCATCTCCTCGGCGCGCGCCTCGCTCCGCACGTACGCGGTGACGGGGCCCGCGCAGATCCGGGCCAGGGCGGCGAGCGCGGAGGAGGCGGTGGCGCCGGCGCCGAGGACGGCCGCCGACTCCACCTTCTCGACGCCGCGCTCGCCGAGCGCGGCGATCATGCCGGGAACGTCGGTGTTGTCGCCGACCCGGCGCCCGTCCTCCTGGAGGACGACGGTGTTGACGGCCTCCACGGAGGCGGCCGTGTCGCCGATCTCGTCGAGCAGCGGGATGATCGCCCGCTTGAGCGGCATGGTCAGCGAGAGCCCGGCCCAGGTCCCGTCCAGCTCCGCCACGAATCCGGGCAGCGCCGCCTCGTCGACCTCGAAGCGGTCGTACGACCAGTCGTCGAGCCCGAGCGCGGCGTACGCGGCCCGGTGCAGGACCGGGGAGAGCGAGTGGGCGATCGGCGAACCGAGGACGGCCGCGCGGCGGCGCGTCTCACTGGCCGGTGTTGGCATTGAACTTGTCCTTCAACCTGTTGTGCTCGGCCAGGGTCTTCGCGAACTCGGTCTTGTTCATGCCGTCGGTGGCGACGAAGTAGAGCCAGCCGTCGTTGGTGGGGTTGAGCATGGCGGCCAGCGCCTCGTTGCCCGGGTTGCCGATCGGTCCCGGCGGCAGTCCCTTGTGCTTGTACGTGTTGTACGGGTCGGTGTTGGTGTTCGCCTCCTGCTCCGAGATCTTGATCTCGCTCTGACCCTTCAGGTAGTTGAGGGTCGAGTCGAACTGCAGCAGTTGGACGGTCTCCATGTTGCTCGGCTTCAGGCGGTTGTAGACGACCTCCGCCATCTTGCGGAAGTCCTCGTGGGTCTTGCCCTCCGCCTGGACCAGGCTCGCGACCGTCAGGAGTTCCCACGGTCCCTTGACGCCGAGCCCCTTGGCCTTCGCGGTCAGGTCCAGCTTGGCGTACTCCTGGTCCGCGCGGGACACCATCTTGCGCAGCGCGTCCTCGGGCTTGCTGTCCTTGGCGACCGGGTAGCTCGCGGGGAAGAGGAATCCCTCCAGCGGGTCCTTGAGCTCCTCGTGGTCCCTGGCCCAGGCGGGCAGTCCGAGGGAATCCGCCTTCGCGAACGCGATCTCCTTGGTGGTGCCGGGCTTGAGGTCGAGGCGCTTGTCGATCTGGTCGTACACCCAGGCGTTGCGCCTGCCCTCGGGGATGACGAGGTTGGCCTGGCTCGCCGGGTTCAGCATCAGCGTGACCGCGCTCTCGGCCGACATCTCCTTCTTCAGCGTGTAGACGCCCGCCTGGATCGAGAGGCCCCTGGGGTTCTTCTGCTGCGCCGAGACGAAGGCGTCGACGCTCTTGACGACGCCCGCCTTCTTGAGGATGTTGCCGATCTCGTAGCCGCCCGCCTGCTTGGGGATCTCGATCTGGACGTCCCCGCTGCCGCTCCCCGCGTAGTCGGGCGCCGCGCCGAACTCGCCCTGCCAGAACTGGTAGCCGAAGTAGCCGATGCCGCCGACCCCGCCGACCAGGACGAGGGCGACGACCAGGCAGGCCACGCCGTTCTTGCCTTTGCGTTTCTTCGCTTTGCTCCGGCGTTCGCGGTCGCCGTCGCGGGAGCCGCGGCCGCGCCCCGGCTCCCCGCCGCGGTCGTCGTGGTCGTCGTCCTCGTCGTCACCGCCGGTGAAGAAGGGGTGCTTCTCCTCCTCCGGCTCCGGGTGCGACTCCTCCTCCGGCGCCCAGTCGACGACCGGCTCCGGCGGGTGCTGCCGGCGGCCGGGCGGCTGGGGCGGCGGGTAGGCCTCGGGCGTGCCGTAGAGGTCCGGGTCCTGGCCGCCGTACGGGTCGGCCGGGGGCGCGCCGTAGGCCATCGCCGCCTGGCCGCTCTCCCAGCTGCCGTCGTACTGCTGTCCGAGGTGCCCGGGCGTGTCGTAACCGCCGCCCGGATACCCCGCCTCGTACTGCGGCTGCGGCTGCTGGTACTGCTGCTGGTACTGAGGATCGGCGTACTGCTGCGGGGGCTGCTCGTACTGCGGCTGCTGCTGGTACTGCTGCTGCCCTTGGTGCCCCTGCTGCTGGTACGGATCGCTCCCGTAGCCCTGGTCGGCGTGACCGCCCTGGCCGTACGGATCCGCGTAGCCCTGGTCCCCGTGGCCGTACTGGCTCGCCTGCTGGGGATGCGGGTACTGCTGCTGGCCCTCCCACCCCTGGTCCCCGTAGAGCGGGTCCCCCGGGTGCCACGGTTCGGAGCCTGGGCCCCGGCCATACTCAGTCATCGATCCCCAAACAGCCGCGAGGCTTCCGGACGATCCGCCTCTACGTAGTGCGGCAGCTGTTCGAACACCGCCGCATCGCGCGGAACGTTACCGTATCGCGATCAGATGACCACTTCGACGCCCTCACCGGGCGGATTACCTGATACCCGTTCGGACTCAAGAGCGTTCTGAAGGATGATCACGGCGGCGGCCTGGTCGATGACGGACCGCCCCTTCTTCGCCTTCACTCCCGAGGCCCGCAGGCCCTGGGTCGCGGTGACGGTGGTCATCCGCTCGTCGACCAGCCGGACCGGCACCGGGGCGATGCCCTTCGCCATCTCCCGGGCGAAGGCGCGGACCTTGGTCGCGGCCGGGCCCTCCCGCCCGCTGAGCGAGCGGGGCAGGCCCACGACGACCTCGATCGGCTCGTACTCCTCGACGATCTGGCGGAGCCGCCGGTGGGCGGCCGGGACGTCACGCCCCGGCACGGTCTCCACCGGCGTCGCGAGGACCCCGTCGGGGTCGCACGAGGCGACCCCGATCCGGGCGTCCCCGACGTCGACCGCGAGACGGCGGCCGCGGCGCATCGTCACGCCGTCTCCACCACGAGGCGCTCGACGGCGGCGATGGCCTCGCCGACGGCCTGCGGGTTCTGCCCGCCGCCCTGGGCGACGTCCGGCTTGCCGCCGCCACCGCCGCCGAGGGTCTTGGCGGCCGTGCGGACCAGCTCGCCGGCCTTGAGGCCGCGCTCGCGGGCCGCCTCGTTGGTGGCGATGACCGTCAGCGGCTTGCCGCCCACCGTGGTGAACAGGGCCACGACCGCCGGGCGGTCGGAGGGGATCCGGCCGCGCACGTCCAGGACGAGCCTGCGGAGGTCGTCGGCGCCGGTGCCGTCCGGGACCTGCCCGGTGACGAGGGCGACGCCACGGATGTCGCGGGCGGAGTCGACGAGCCCGGCGGCGGCCTGGAGGACCTTCTCCGCGCGGAACTTCTCGATCTCCTTCTCGGCGTCCTTCAGCTTGCCGAGCATGGTGGAGATCTTCTCCGGCAGCTCCTCGGGGCGGCCCTTGACGAGCTCCTGGAGCTGGGCGACGACCGTGTGCTCCCTGGCGAGGAAGTGGTACGCGTCGACACCGACGAGGGCCTCGATGCGGCGCACGCCGGAGCCGATGGACGACTCGCCGAGCAGCTTCACCAGGCCCAGCTGGGCGGTGTTGCCGACGTGCGTGCCGCCGCACAGCTCCTTGGAGAAGTCGCCGATGGTGACGACGCGCACCTGCTCGCCGTACTTCTCGCCGAACTCGGCGATGGCGCCCTGGCGCTTGGCCTCGTTGATCGGCATGACCTCGGCGTGGACCTCCAGCTCGCGCGCGAGGACCTCGTTGATCTTCTGCTCGACGTCGGTGAGGACCGCGCCGGGGACGGCGTTCGGCGAGCCGAAGTCGAAGCGGAAGCGGCCGGGCTGGTTCTCGGAACCGGCCTGGGCGGCCGTCGGGCCGAGCGCGTCGCGCAGGGCCTGGTGCGTCAGGTGCGTGGCGGAGTGGGCGCGGGCGATGGCCCGGCGGCGCTTGACGTCGATGGCGGCGTAGGCGGTGGCGCCCACGGTCACCTCGCCGACCTGCACGGAGCCCTTGTGGACCGAGACGCCCGGGACCGGCTGCTGGACGTCGCGGACCTCGATGACGGCGCCGCCGTGCAGCTTGATGCGGCCCTGGTCGGCGATCTGGCCGCCGCCCTCGGCGTAGAACGGGGTGCGGTCGAGGACGACCTCGACCTCGTCGCCCTCGGAGGCGGCCGGCGAGGGGACGCCGTTCACCAGGAGGCCGACGACCGTGGTCTCGCCCTCGGTGTTGGTGTAGCCGGTGAACTGGGTGGCGCCGTTGCCGTCGGCGATCTCCCGGTACGCGGTCATGTCGGCGTGACCGGTCTTCTTGGCCTTGGCGTCGGCCTTGGCGCGGTCCCGCTGCTCCTTCATCAGGCGGCGGAAGCCGTCCTCGTCCACGGAGAGGCCCTGCTCGGCGGCCATCTCCAGGGTGAGGTCGATCGGGAAGCCCCAGGTGTCGTGGAGCAGGAAGGCCTTCTCGCCGGCGAGGACCGTGCCGCCGGCGGCCCTGGTCTCGGTGACGGCGGTGTCGAGGATGTTGGTGCCGCCCTTGAGGGCCTTCAGGAAGGCGGCCTCTTCGGCGAGGGCGACCGTCTCGATGCGCTTGCGGTCGGTGACCAGCTCCGGGTACTGCTCGCCCATCGTGTCGATCACCGTGGTGACGAGGTCCTGGACGACCGGGCCGGTGGCGCCGAGCAGGCGCATGTTGCGGACGGCGCGGCGCATGATGCGGCGCAGCACGTAGCCGCGGCCCTCGTTGCCGGGGGTGACGCCGTCGCCGATGAGCATCACGGAGGTGCGCATGTGGTCGGCGACCACGCGGAGCGAGACGTCGCTGTCGTGGGCCTTGCCGTAGTCGACGCCGGTGAGTTCGGTGGCCTTGTCGATGACGACCTTGAGGGTGTCCGTCTCGTACATGTTCTGGACGCCCTGGAGGATCATCGCCAGGCGCTCCAGGCCGAGGCCCGTGTCGATGTTCTTCGACGGCAGTTCGCCGAGGATCGGGAAGTCGTCCTTGCCGGAGCCCTCACCGCGCTCGTACTGCATGAAGACCAGGTTCCAGATCTCCACGTACCGCTCGTCGTTGACGGCCGGGCCGCCCTCGACGCCGAAGTCGGGGCCGCGGTCGTAGTTGATCTCGGAGCACGGGCCGCAGGGGCCGGGGACGCCCATCGACCAGTAGTTGTCCTTCTTGCCGAGGCGCTGGATGCGCTCGGCCGGGACGCCGACGACGTCGCGCCAGATCCGCTCGGCCTCGTCGTCCTCCAGGTAGACGGTGATCCAGAGCTTCTCCGGCTCCAGCCCGTAGCCGCCGTGCTCCACCGGGGTGGTCAGCAGCTCCCAGGCGAGCTTGATGGCGCCTTCCTTGAAGTAGTCGCCGAAGGAGAAGTTGCCGCACATCTGGAAGAACGTGCCGTGCCGGGTGGTCTTGCCGACCTCTTCGATGTCCGGCGTGCGCACGCACTTCTGCACGCTGGAGGCACGCGTGAAGGGCGGCTTGACCTCACCCAGGAAGTAGGGCTTGAACGGCACCATGCCGGCGGGGACGAGCAGCAGAGTCGGGTCGTCCGCGATGAGCGACGCCGAAGGGACGACGGTGTGCCCGCGCTCCTCGAAGAAGCTCAGCCAGCGGCGGCGGATTTCAGCCGACTCCATCAGTGGTCCTCATTCCGGTTGTACGAACTCGTGGGCGTCTTGGAAAACGAATGGGTGGTCGGGCGGGCGACCGGACCGAGCGCGGCCCTCCGGCGCGACTCCGGGAGTTCCCGGCCCGGCTCCACGGGTGCGGCCAGGCCGAGGGCCTCGTCCAGCTCGGCCTCGCGCTGGAGCATGCCCGCCCTCACGTCGAGGGCGAAGTCCCTGAGCCGGTGCCCGGTCTCGACGGCCTTGTCCGCCGCCTGGGCGGCGAGGCTCTCGGGGGTCAGCTGCTTCAGCTTCCGGTTGACCTTGGCGGTGGCCCACACGCCGGCGGCTGCGCCGGCCGTGAACCAGAACGTGCGGCGGAACATCGCGGCTCAGCCCTTCTGCTTCCGGCGTCGTGAGGACGACACGGTACGGCCGACGATCACAGTGCGGCGGTCGGTGGCCCGGGGCGCGTCCCGGTCCTCGCGGCCCCGGCCCAGCGCCTTGCGGACGCCGTAGCCGAAGGCGGCCACCTTGACGAGCGGGCCGCCGAAGGTGGAGGCGACGGTCGTGGAGAGCGCGGAGGCGTTGGAGGTGACCTCCTGGACGTCCGAGGCGATGGCGTCGACCCGGTCGAGCTGGGTCTGCGCCGAGCGCACGGTCGCGGACGCCTCCGCCAGCAGGGGGACGGCCTGTTCGGTCACGTCCGCCACCAGCCGGGTGGTCGCCCTGAGCGTCTGCGCCAGTCTCACCAGTGCCACGGCGAGGAAGGAGACGAGGATCGCCCAGAACACGGCCACCAGGATCCCGGCAACCTCTCCACCGGTCACTGTGCACCGCTCTCTGCTGTCGTTGGGCCTTGTGAAAAGTCGTCCCCCGACCCTATCGCGCCCGGGCTGTCCTGCCGTACCGCATTACCGTCCGCGGGACGGGAGTTACGGGATCCCGATTGTACGGAGCGCGCGCGGGTGGGTACGCTCCGTGTCCCATGCGACGGAGCAATCTCCCGGCGGAGCTGAACCGGTTCGTCGGACGGGCCGCCGAGCAGGCCGCGCTGACGGCGCTCCTCGAGACGTCCCGCCTGGTCACGGTCGTGGGCGTGGGCGGGGTCGGCAAGACGCGGCTGGCGCTGCGGGCTGCCGCGCAGGCGCAGAAACGCTACGGCGAAGGGGTCCGGCTCGTCGACCTCGTGCCGCTGCGCGACCCGGACCTGGTGGCACACGCCCTGGTGGAGGCCCTCGGGCTGACCGACCACACGCCGAAGGCCCCGCGCGAGGTCCTCGTCGAGCACCTCGCGGAGCGGCGGACGCTGCTGGTGGTGGACGGCTTCGAGCACCTGGTGGAGGGCTGCGCGCCGCTGCTGCGGGACCTCCTCGCCCACGCGCCCGGGCTCACCGTGCTCGCGGCCGGCCGGCGGCCCCTGCGGGTGGCGGGCGAGGCGGTGTTCCCGCTGGCGCCGATGGACGAGGCGGACGCGGTGGCGCTCCTCGTCGAGCGGGCGGCGGAGGCGGGTGCGCCGATGACCGGGAATCCCCCCGCGGGCCCGGGCGCGCCGCCGATCGGGAACCCCTCCGCGGCCCCGGGCGCGCCGGGCTTCGCGGCGGCCGGGCCGCGGGCGGCTTCGGGGTCCGGTCCCGAGGCGGTGCGGGAGCTGTGCCGACGGCTCGACGGGATCCCGCTCGCCCTCGAACTGGCGGCCGGCCGCCTCCCCCTCCTCTCGGTCGAGCAGGTGCTGCACCGCCTCGACGACCGTTTCCGGCTCCTGACGGACGGCGGGCGCGGGGCGCTCCCCCGCCATCGGACGCTGCGCACCGCGATCGGCTGGAGCCACGAGCTGTGCACCCCGGAGGAGCGGCTGCTCTGGGCACGGCTCTCCGTCTTCGCCGGCCCCTTCGACCTGGAGGCGGTGGAGTACGTGTGCGGGAGCCGGGAACTGCCGCCGGACCGGGTCCTGGACCTCCTCGGAGGCCTGCTCGCGCAGTCGCTGGTGTCGCGGGAGGACACCCCCGCGGGCCCCGCCTACCGGCTCCTGGACACGGTCGCGGCGTACGGGGCGGAGTGGCTGGCGGCGCTCGGCGAGACGGAGCGGGTGCGGCGCCGGCACCGCGACTGGTACATGGGCCTGGCCACCTGGTGCGAGCTGGAGTGGTTCAGCCCCCGCCAGGCGGAGGTGGCGGCCTGCACGGACGCGGCGCTGCCCAATCTGCGGGCGGCGCTCGACCTGTGTCTCGAACTGCCGGAGGACGCGCACCTCGCCCAGCACCTGGCGGGCACGCTCTGGTTCGCCTGGGTGGGCTGCGGGCGTCTGTCGGAGGGCCGGCACTGGCTGGAGCGGGCGCTCGCGCTCGATTCGGGGCACGAGGAGGCCCGGCTCAAGGCGCTGTGGGTGCTGGGCTACGTGACGGTCCTGCAGGGGGACGGCACGGCGGCGGTGGCGGCGCTCCACGAGTGCGGGGAGCGGGCCCGCTCCTCGCGGAACGCGCTGGCGGAGGCGTACGCGACGCACCGGATGGGCTGTCTCGCGCTGCTCTCGGACGACCTGCCGCGGGCCGAGTCGCTGATCGGGCGGGCGCTCGACTCCTACCGGGAGCTCGGCGAGCTGAACAGCAACGTGCTGATGGGGCAGGTCGAGGTGGCGATGGCGCGGGCCTTCCGGGGCGACCTGGAGGGAGCGGTCGCGATCTGCCGGGAGGTGCGGGAGGTCTGCGAGGAGCGCGGGGAGCTCTGGACCCGGGCCTACGCCCTGTACGTCCTGGCCTTCGCGGCGTGGACCCGGGACGCGTACGGGGAGGCGCGGGAGCTGCTCACCGAGTGCGTCTCGATCAACCACACCTTCCGCGACCTGGTCGGTCTCGTCCTGGCGGTCGAGCTGCTCGCGCTCGTGACGGCGAGCGAGGGCGATCCGGCGGAGGCCGCGGTCCTCCAGGGGGCGGCGGTGCCGGTCTGGGACGCGGTGGGCATCCGCCTCTTCGGCTCGGAGGCCTTCGACGGGCCGCGGGCGCTGTGCGAGCAGCGGGCCGCGGAGGCCTTGGGCGCGGAGGCGTTCGACGCCGCGGTCCGGGCGGGCCGGGGGCTCTCGCTCGACGAGGTCGTGGAGCGCGCGCTCGCCCGGCACCGGGACCCGGCGGTCGTCGGCGGCCCGGCGGACGCGACGGCCCCGCGTCCGTTCCGTACGGCGGGGTCGGCGGCGGTCCCGGGAACGCGGAAGCCCGCCGGCTCCCCCACCGGAAAGGGCGGGGAAGCGGCGGGCTGAACACCGCGGGGGTGGTACTGCGCCGGCGCCGGGATCAGCGGGCGTAGTACTCGACGACCAGCTGCTCGTCGCAGATGACCGGGATTTCCTTGCGGTTCGGGTCGCGGTCGAGGCGGAAGGCCAGGGCCTTCAGGTTGACCTGCAGGTAGCGCGGGGTCTCGCCGTCGGCGGCGAAGCCACCCTCACGGGCCATCTCGAACAGCGGCTTGGTGCGGCTGCGCTCGCGGACCATGACGACGTCGTCCGGACGGACGCGGAACGACGGCTTGTCGACCTTGCCGCCGTTGACCTGGATGTGACCGTGCACGACCATCTGGCGGGCCTGGTAGATGGTGCGGGCGATGCCCGAACGCAGGACCAGGGCGTCGAGGCGACGCTCGAGCTCGACGACCAGCGCCTCGCCCGTCTTGCCCTCGGCCTTCTTGGCGCGGTCGTAGGCGCGCGCCATCTGGCGCTCGCTGATGTCGTACTGGGCGCGCAGACGCTGCTTCTCGAGCAGACGGACCTTGTAGTCCGAGTTCTGCTTGCGGCCGCGGCCGTGCTCGCCCGGCGGGTAGGGGCGGGCCTCGAAGTACTTGACGGCCTTGGGGGTCAGCGCGATGCCGAGGGCACGCGACTTCTTGACCTTGGGACGGGACTGGTTCGGCATGAACCAACCTCTCTCATTGATGCGAAAACGGCTTCACCAGGGTTAGGGGAGGTCGCATCCGCAGCCGGGAAACCCGCCGGGTCCGTACGGGACGGACCTGTCGGGCAGCCGCTCCCAGGTCTGGGCACATACGTGCAGCACGCGAACGACCCATCGCCGCTCCCGGGAATCCGGGTGGTGATGGGTGGCACGCGACACCCTCGAAGGTGCGCGACGCTCCTGGAGACCCCGCCGGGGGCCGGGTCTCCGACTGACTGTCCCGTTCTGGTGGTGCCGACCGGAGCCGGACACGGGACGCAGCGATCCGGACCAGTGTACCGGCTCCGGGGAGCGCCCTCGTACCGCCCGGGGATCCGGGACCCGATCCGGACGACGGGCCCTAGCCCCCTTCGCCCTTCAGGCGTTCGCGCACCCGCTCCACCACGTCCGCGTACCTCGCCTCCGCGCCGTAGCGGGTGGGCTCGTAGTACCGGCGGCCGTGGAGGGTGTCCGGGGCGTACTGCTGGGCCGCGATGCCGCCCGGTACGTCGTGGGGGTACACGTAGCCCTGGGCGTGGCCGAGCTTGGTCGCGCCCTTGTAGTGGCCGTCGCGCAGGTGCGGCGGGACCGCGCCCGCCAGGCCGCCCCGCACGTCGGCGAGGGCGGCGCCGATCGCGGTCGTCGCCGCGTTCGACTTCGGGGCCAGCGCCAGGGCGATGGTGGCGTGGCTCAGGGTGAGGGCCGCCTCGGGGAAGCCGATCATGGCGACGGCCTGGGCGGCGGCGACGGCGATCGGCAGGGCGTTCGGGTCGGCGAGGCCGATGTCCTCGCTCGCGGAGATCATCAGCCGGCGGGCGATGAAGCGCGGGTCCTCCCCCGCCTCGATCATCCGCGCCAGGTAGTGCAGGGCCGCGTCCACGTCCGAACCGCGGATCGACTTGATGAGCGCGCTCGCCACGTCGTAGTGCTGGTCGCCGTCCCGGTCGTACTTCACGGCCGCGCGGTCGACGGTCTCCTCCACGGTCTGGAGGGTGATCTCGGCCTCGCCCTTGGCGATCGCCGCGCCCGCCGCGGCCTCCAGGGCGGTCAGGGCCCGCCGGGCGTCGCCGCCGGCGACGCGCAGGAGGTGCGCCTCGGCGTCCTCCGGCAGGGTCACGGCCCCGCCGAGGCCCCGCTCGTCGGTGAGGGCCCGGGTCATCAGGCCCTTCAGGTCCTCGTCGGTCAGCGGTTCCAGGGTGAGGAGCAGGGAGCGGGAGAGGAGCGGGGAGATCACGGAGAAGTACGGGTTCTCCGTGGTGGCGGCGATCAGCGTCACCCAGCGGTTCTCGACGGCCGGCAGGAGCGAGTCCTGCTGGGCCTTGGAGAAGCGGTGGATCTCGTCGAGGAAGAGGACGGTCTCCTTGCCGAAGCCGCCGACCGCGCGCCGGGCGCCGTCGATGACGGCCCGGACCTCCTTGACGCCGGCGGTGATCGCGGAGAGCTCCACGAAGCGCTTGTTCGTGGCCTTGGAGACGACGTACGCGAGGGTCGTCTTGCCGATCCCCGGCGGCCCCCAGAGGATCACCGAGGAGGCGCCGGCGGGGCCGCCGTCCCCGTCGCCGACGAGCCGGCGCAGCGGCGACCCGGGCTTGAGCAGGTGCTGCTGGCCCACCACCTCGTCGAGGGTGCGGGGGCGCATCCGCACGGCCAGCGGGCTGCTGGTCGGGTCCTTCTCCTGGCGGTCTTCTGCTGCTGCGGTAAAGAGGTCGGGCTCCACAGTGTCGAAGCCTAGGTCACCGCACCGACAGTCCGGGTTCCCGTCAGCTCGTCCAGAAGTCCCACCAGCGGGTCAGGATCAGCATGCCGATGATCCCGACGTGCAGGACGGGCAGGACCCAGGTGAACTCGTCGAAGAAGGTCCTCAGGCCGGCGGGGGCGGGGAGGACGCCGCGGCGCACGTTGTGCGAGGTCACGTACCAGAACATGACGATGGTGGCGGTCCAGGTGAGGCAGCACCACAGGCAGAGCGAGTTGATCTCGTACAGCGACTGGTACGTCAGCCAGGTGCAGAAGCCGACGCCGAAGAGCGTTCCGGCGTTGAGGCCGAGCCAGTACCAGCGGCGGTGGCGGGCGCCGGCGAGCAGGCCCACGCCGATCGCGACGACCATGCCGTAGGCGACGAGGCCGAGCATCGGGTTCGGGAAGCCGAAGACCGAGGCCTGCTCGCTCTTCATGACGTTGCCGCAGGAGACGATCGGGTTGAGGCTGCACCCGGGCGTGAAGCCGGGGTCTTCGAGCAGCTTGAACTTGTCGATGGTGATGACCCAGGCGGCGAGCAGTCCGGCCGCGCCGGTGATCACGAGGAGCCAGGAGAAGGCCCGGCTCGCCCCGATCGTGCCGTCGCCGTCCCGGCCGGATCCGACCTCGTCCACCGCTGCCTTCGCCATGTCACCTTTTCCTCGCTCGACCGGCCTTGTGGGCACGGTCATTCTGCAACACGGACCTGTCCTCCGGCCGTTCGCGGGAGATAAGGAAGGGCCCGGACCAGGCGTGTGGTCCGGGCCCTTCCGTACGTCGGATCAGGCCAGCTTGGCCCGTACCGCCTCCACGAGACCGTCCAGGGCGACCGCCTGCTGCTCGCCGGACTCCATGTCCTTGAGCTGGACGACGCCCTCGGCGAGGTCGCGCTCGCCGGCGACGACGGCGAGGCGGGCGCCCGAGCGGTTGGCGTCCTTCATCGCGCCCTTGAGGCCCTTGCCGCCGAAGGAGAAGTCGGCGGCGACGCCGGCCCTGCGGAGCTCGGTGACCTTGCCGAAGAGGAGCCGACGGGCCTCCTCGCCGAGGGCGACGGCGAAGACGCTGGTGGCCGCGGGGACGTCGAGCTCGACGCCCTCCGCCTCCAGGGCGAGGACCGTGCGGTCCACGCCGAGCGCCCAGCCCACCGACGGCAGCGCGGGGCCGCCGATCATCTCGGAGAGGCCGTCGTAGCGGCCGCCGCCGCCGACCGCGGACTGCGAGCCGAGACCGTCGTGCACGAACTCGAAGGTGGTCCGGGTGTAGTAGTCCAGGCCGCGCACCAGCTTCGGGTCGTCCTCGAAGACCACGCCCGCCGCGGTGATCAGCGCGCGCACCTCCTCGTGGTACGCCTTGCACGCGTCGCACAGGTAGTCGCGCAGGAGCGGGGCGTCGACCAGCTGCTTCTGGACGTCGGCCCGCTTGTCGTCGAGGACCCGCAGCGGGTTGATCTCGGCGCGGCGCAGGGTGTCCTCGTCGAGATCGAGGCCGCGCAGGAAGGTCTGCAGGGCCTCGCGGTAGACGGGGCGGCACTCCTTGTCGCCGAGCGAGTTCAGCAGGATGCGGAAGTTCCGCAGGCCGAGGGCGCGGTACGCCTCGTCGGCCAGGATGATCAGCTCGGCGTCCAGCGCCGGGTCCTCGGCGCCGATCGCCTCGGCGCCGACCTGGGAGAAGTGCCTGTAGCGGCCCTTCTGCGGGCGCTCGTAGCGGTAGTACGAGCCGGAGTACCAGAGCTTCACGGGGAGGTTGCCCTGCTTGTGCAGGTTCGCCTCCAGGGCGGCGCGCAGCACGGAGGCGGTGCCCTCGGGGCGCAGGGCGAGCTTGTCGCCGCCCTTGGTCTCGAAGGCGTACATCTCCTTGCTGACGATGTCGGTGGACTCGCCGACGCCGCGGGCGAAGAGGTTCACGTCCTCGAAGCCGGGGGTCTCGACGTAGCCGTAGCCCGACTTCCGCAGCGGCGCGGCGATCGCGTCACGGACCGCCAGGTACGTGGCGGAGAACGGCGGGATCAGGTCGTACGTGCCCTTGGGGGCCTTGAAGCTGCTCACGTGAGTCGTCACATTCCTCGTCGGGGAGCGTCCGTGCTGCCGCTCCCTTGGCGGCCGGCGGCCACGTCCCGCAGATAGGGGTTCGTGGCGCGCTCCTGGCCGATGGTCGTCTGGGGACCGTGTCCCGACAGGACCACGGTCGAGTTGTCGAGCGGCAGGCACACGCGGGCCAGCGACGCGAGCATCTCGTCCATGTCACCGCCGGGAAGGTCGGTGCGTCCGATGGAGCCGGCGAACAGCAGATCCCCGGAGAAGAACACGGAGGGGACCTCCGTGGTCTCGGGCATCCGGAAGGTCACCGACCCCTTGGTATGACCGGGCGCGTGGGCGACGGAGAACTCCAGACCGGCGAGCTCCAACCGGGCGCCGTCGGCGAGCTCGCGCACGTCGTCGGGTTCTCCCACGGTCAGCTCGCCCATGAGGGGCATCCCGATGGAGCGGCCGAGGGCCTTCTCCGGGTCGCTCATCATGTAGCGGTCGGACGGGTGGATCCACGCGGGGACGTCATGGGCGCCGCACACCGGAACGACGGAGGCGACGTGGTCGATGTGTCCATGGGTGAGGACGACGGCGACGGGCTTGAGCCGATGCTTCTTCAGCGTCTCCTCGACACCCTGCGCGGCCTGGTGGCCGGGGTCGATGATCACGCACTCCTCGCCTGCGGCGGGGGCGACCAGATAGCAGTTGGTCCCCCAGGCCCCGGCGGGGAACCCGGCAATCAGCACGTTCGTCCTTAGGTGTCGTCCGGCACGGGGGCGCGGAACTCGTGGAAACACGGAATGCGGCAGATCAGAGCCTACCGGCGGTGCCGCTTCCACAGCCAACCCGTATACGGTACGGGCACATCCGGCCAGGACAGGAACAGACGAGCGACAAGGAGCGGACCCGGTGGTCACCAGCGATCAGCGGCGGCGGCAGCTTGCCAGGGAGAAGTACGCGCGGCAGCAGCAGCGGCGGGAGGAGAACCGGCGCAAGGCGAAGCGCCGCAACACCGTCATCGCGGCCGCCCTCGCGGTGGTGCTGGCCGCGGGCGGCGCCGTGTACGCCTCCGTGGCGCTGACGGACGATTCCTCGAAGGGCTCGGACAGCGCGGCGGGCGACAGCCCGACCGGCACCCCGACGCCCACGGAGAGCGAGTCGAAGAGCCCGGAGCCGAAGCTGACCGTGGACACGAAGGCCACGTACGCGATGGCCCTGAAGACGAACGAGGGCGCCGTCACGATCACCATGGACGCGGCGAAGACCCCGCACACGGTGAACTCGTTCCAGCACCTCGCCGACAAGAAGTACTTCGACGGGACCAAGTGCCACCGCCTCACGACCCAGGGCATCTACGTGCTCCAGTGCGGCGACCCCAAGGGCGACGGCACCGGCGGCCCCGGCTACACGATCCCCGACGAGAACCTGGGCGCCCTCGGCAAGGCGGGCGCGGACGGCACCGTGACCTTCCCGGCCGGCACCGTCGCCATGGCCAACACCGGGCAGCCGGGCTCCGGCGGCTCGCAGTTCTTCCTCGTCTACAAGGACACCAAGCTGCCGCCGACCTACACCCCCTTCGGGAAGATCGACGCGGCCGGCCTCAAGGCGGTCCAGGACGTGGCGAAGGCGGGTGTCGAGGGCGGCGCGACGGACGGTGCCCCGAAGAAGCCCGTCACCGTCGAGAAGGCGACCGTCACGAAGAAGTGAGCCCGCTCGTCCGCACGCGCGCGTGACCTTTCGCGAGCACGCGCGCGTGGCCGCCGAATCTCGGTCGCGCTGAGTGCGGACAGCCGGGCCGCCGTTCGCCTAGATTGGCGTTGTGCAGCGTGGGCCGTCGGCCGCGCTGCGGAAGGCGGGCGAGGCCCGCCGGGAAACTGTGGACGATGCCCGGGGGGTACGACCCCGCGACGGCATCATGGTGAGGAGGCGCTGTGAGCAGCGACCCGTGGGGCCGCGTCGACGAGACGGGCACCGTGTACGTGCGGACGGCCGAGGGCGAGAAGGTCGTCGGATCGTGGCAGGCCGGCACCCCTGAGGAGGCCCTGGCCTACTTCGAGCGCAAGTACGAGGGCTTGGTTGTCGAGATCGGCCTCCTCGAGAAGCGGGTGAGGACCACCGACCTCTCGGCGAAGGACGCCACCGCGGCGATCGAGCACATCCGGCAGCAGGTCGACGAGCACCACGCCGTCGGCGACCTGGCCGCGCTCGCGGCCCGTCTCGACAAGCTCGTCGAGACGGTCGACTCGCGCCGCGAGGAGCGCAAGGCCCAGAAGGCCAAGCAGACCGACGAGGCGCGCGCCGCCAAGGAGCGGCTCGTCACCGAGGCCGAGGAGCTGGCCCAGAGCGAGCAGTGGCGCTCCGCGGGCGAGCGGCTGCGGGCGCTCGTGGACACCTGGAAGGGCCTTCCCCGGCTCGACCGCAAGTCCGACGACGAGCTGTGGCACCGCTTCTCGCACGCCCGCTCGGCGTTCTCGAAGCGCCGCAAGGCCCACTTCGCGTCGCTGGACGCCCAGCGCGAGGACGCCCGCAAGGCGAAGGAGCGCCTGGTCGCCGAGGCGGAGTCGCTGTCGAACTCCACGGACTGGGGCAACACCGCGGCCCGCTACCGCGAGCTGATGGCGGAGTGGAAGGCGGCCGGCCGCGCGCAGCGCGAGCACGAGGACGACCTGTGGAACCGCTTCCGCGGCGCCCAGGACGTCTTCTTCGCGGCGCGCGGCGAGGTCTTCGCCGAGCGGGACGCGGAGCAGACCGAGAACCTCAAGCTGAAGGAGGAGCTCGCGTCCGAGGCCGAGAAGCTGGTGCCGGTGACGGACCTGAAGGCGGCGCGCGCGGCCTTCCGTTCCCTCAACGAGCGCTGGGAGGCCGTCGGGCACGTCCCGCGCGACGCCCGCCCCAAGGTCGAGGGCCGGATGCACGCGGTGGAGCGGGCGATCCAGGAGGCCGAGGAGGCCGAGTGGCGCCGGACGAACCCGGAGGCGCGTGCGCGTGCCGCGGGTCTGACCGGTCAGCTCCAGGACGCCGTCGAGAAGCTGCGCAAGCAGATCGACGCGGCCCGCGCCGCCGGCAACGACGCCAAGGCCGACAAGCTGGCGCGTGAGCTGGAGGGCCGTCAGGCCCTGCTCGACCAGGCGCTGAAGGGCCTGGAGGAGTTCGGCGGCTGACGCCCCGACCCCTGCTCCACGAGGAAGGCCCCCGGCTCCGTGCCGGGGGCCTTCCTCGTGTGCCGCTACGGGCGCCGGGCGCTGGTCACGCGGTAGACGTCGTAGACGCCCTCCACGCCCCGCACGGCCTTCAGGACGTGCCCCAGGTGCTTCGGGTCGCCCATCTCGAAGGTGAAGCGGGAGGTGGCCACCCGGTCGCGGGAGGTCTGGACGGCCGCCGAGAGGATGTTGACGTGCTGGTCCGAGAGGACCCGGGTGACGTCCGAGAGGAGCCGGGAGCGGTCCAGGGCCTCGACCTGGATGGCGACGAGGAAGACCGAGGACTGGGTCGGGGCCCACTCGACCTCCAGGATCCGCTCCGGCTCCCGGGAGAGCGACTCCACGTTGACGCAGTCGCTGCGGTGGACCGACACGCCGCTGCCCCGGGTGACGAAGCCGATGATCGGGTCGCCGGGGACGGGCGTGCAGCAGCGGGCCAGCTTGACCCAGACGTCCTCGACGCCCTTGACGACGACGCCGGGGTCGGTGCTGGAGCGGCGCTTGGACCGGCCGCGGGTCGGCGGGGCGGTCTCGTCGATGTCCTCGGTGGCGGCCTCCTCGCCGCCGAGCGCCTGCACCAGCTTCTGCACGATGGACTGGGCGGTGACGTGGCCCTCGCCGATCGCCGCGTACAGCGAGGAGATGTCGCTGTAGCGCATCTCGTGGGCGAGGGTGACGAGGGAGTCGCCGGTCAGGATCCGCTGGATCGGCAGGTTCTGCTTGCGCATGGCCCGCGCGATGGCGTCCTTGCCCTGCTCGATGGCCTCGTCGCGGCGCTCCTTGGAGAACCAGGCGCGGATCTTGTTCCGGGCGCGCGGGGACTTGACGAAGCCCAGCCAGTCGCGGGAGGGGCCGGCGCCGGCGGCCTTGGAGGTGAAGACCTCGACCAGGTCGCCGTTGTCGAGGGTCGATTCGAGCGGCACGAGCCGCCCGTTGACCCGCGCCCCTATGGTGCGGTGGCCGACCTCGGTGTGGACCGCGTACGAGAAGTCGACGGGGGTGGCGCCGGCGGGCAGCGCGATGACGTCGCCCTTCGGCGTGAAGACGAAGACCTCGTTGCGGGAGAGGTCGAAGCGCAGGGACTCCAGGAACTCTCCGGGGTCCTCGGTCTCCTTCTGCCAGTCGAGGAGCTGGCGCAGCCACGCCATGTCGTTGAGGTGGTCGTCCTTGCCGGTCTTCTTCGGCACGTCGGTGCGCACCTTGGAGGCGCCGGCGACGGCCTCCTGCTTGTACTTCCAGTGCGCGGCGATGCCGTACTCGGCGCGCCGGTGCATGTCGAAGGTGCGGATCTGGAGCTCGACGGGCTTGCCGTTGGGCCCGATGACCGTCGTGTGCAGCGACTGGTACATGTTGAACTTCGGCATCGCGATGTAGTCCTTGAACCGGCCGGGGACCGGGTTCCATCGCGCGTGGACGGTGCCGAGGGCCGCGTAGCAGTCGCGGACGGTGTCCACGAGGACGCGGATGCCGACCAGGTCGTAGATCTCCGCGAAGTCACGGCCGCGGACGATCATCTTCTGGTAGACGCTGTAGTAGTGCTTGGGGCGGCCGGTGACGGTGGCCTTGATCCGGGCGGCCCGCAGGTCGGCCTGGACCTCGTCGGTCACTATGGCGAGGTACTCGTCCCGCTTGGGGGCGCGCTCGGCGACGAGCCGGACGATCTCGTCGTACATCTTGGGGTAGAGGATCGCGAAGGCGAGGTCCTCCAGCTCCCACTTGATGGTGTTCATGCCCAGCCGGTGCGCCAGCGGGGCGTAGATCTCGAGGGTCTCGCGGGCCTTCTTCTCCTGCTTCTCCCGCTTGAGATAGCGCATGGTGCGCATGTTGTGCAGGCGGTCGGCGAGCTTGATGACCAGGACGCGCGGGTCCTTGGCCATGGCCACGACCATCTTGCGGACGGTCTCGGCCTGCGCGGCCTCGCCGAACCTGACCTTGTCGAGCTTGGTGACGCCGTCGACGAGGAGCGTGACCTGGTCGCCGAAGTCGCGGCGCAGGTCCTCCAGGCCGTACTCGGTGTCCTCGACGGTGTCGTGGAGCAGCCCGGCCATCAGGGTCGCCGGGTCCATGCCGAGCTCGGCGAGGATGGTGGTGACGGCGAGCGGGTGCGTGATGTACGGGTCGCCGCTCTTGCGCTTCTGGCCGCGGTGCCAGCGCTCGGCGACCTGGTAGGCCCGCTCGATCTGGCGGAGCGTCGCCGTCTCGATCTTGGGGTCGTTGGAGCGGACGATCCGCAGCAGCGGTTCGAGGACCGGGTTGTACGGGGAGGAGCGCTGGACGCCGAGCCGTGCGAGGCGGGCGCGGACGCGGTTGGACGAGCCGCCGGAGCGGGCGGGCGCGGGCCGCTCGGGGGCGGCGGGCGCGGCCGGCGCAGGCCTGGTCTCCGCCGGCTTGTTCTGGGGCGTGCCCGTCCCCGGCGCGGCCTCCTCGGCCTTCGGGTCGGGCTGCGCGGCGGAGAGTGACTGGGCCTCGTCTGGCAAGAAGCGCTCCTCTGCGGTCCCCCCGGACGGAGTCTGGGGGAGGTTCCGGGTCCCCCGGTCAGGCCCGGAAAGGCCATGGTATCGAGCCACGACTCGCGGTGCTCACGCGCCCGGGTTTCGGACGGCTCCCGGACGGGCAGTGGCGCGGGCCCCGGGGTCGTCCAGGAGAACGCGGAGGGGCGCCCCGGGATTCCCCGGAGCGCCCCGATCGGGGTGGACCCCGATGTCAGACCGTGATCAGCGCCGTGAGCGGCGCGCCGTTCAGGGCCGGTTCCAGCCGGGCGCGGCCCGGGAGGAAGCCGAGCTCCATGAGGACGGCGACGCCCGCGACCTCGGCGCCCGCGCGGCGGATCAGCTCGAGGGAGGCCTCGGCCGTGCCACCGGTGGCGAGGACGTCGTCGATGACCATGACGCGGTCGCCCGCGGTCAGGTCCTCGGCGTGCACCTCGATCTCGGCGGTGCCGTACTCCAGCTCGTACGCCTGGCGGAGCGTGGCCCCGGGGAGCTTGCCGGCCTTGCGGACCGGGATGAAGCCCAGGCCCGCGCGGACGGCCACCGGGGCGGCCAGGATGAAGCCGCGGGCCTCCAGGCCGACGATCTTCGTCGCGCCCTGTGCGGAGCACAGCGCGGCGAGGGCGTCGGTGAGCGCCGTGAACGCCGCCGGGTCCGCGAGCAGCGGCGTGATGTCCTTGAACAGCACGCCCGGCTTCGGGTAGTCGGGGACGTCACGGATGCGGCTGAGAAGGAGCTCGGTGACGTCCGGGGCCTCCGCGGTCATCCTCGGTGCTCCCGGGTGCCGCGACGGCTCGTCCGGGGGCCGACGACGGCGGCCTCGGCGGACGGGTCGTCCGCCGCGTCCAGCGGCTCGCCCTTGGCGGCGGCGCCGGCGCGCTTGGCCAGGATGCGCTTCCTGAGCGCCTTGATCGACGGCTCGCGCTCCTTGAGGTCCGCCACGAGCGGGGTGGCGATGAAGATCGAGGAGTACGCGCCGGCCGCGAGACCCACGAACAGCGACAGCGAGATGTCGTTGAGCATGCCGGCGCCGAGGACGCCGCCACCGATGAAGAGCAGGCCGGCGACCGGCAGCAGCGCGACGACGGTGGTGTTGATCGAACGGACCAGGGTGCCGTTGATCGAGCGGTTGGCCAGCTCGCTGTAGGTGAAGCGGGTCTGCTTCGTGATGTCCTTCGTCTGCTCCTTGAGGGAGTCGAAGACGACGACGGTGTCGTACAGCGAGTAGCCGAGGATCGTCAGCAGACCGATGACCGTGCCCACGGTGACCTCGAAGCCGACCAGTGAGTAGATGCCCACCGTGATCGTGAGGTCGTGGATGAGGGCGACGAGCGCCGCGACCGCCATCCGCCACTCGAAGGCGATGGCCAGGTAGATCACCACGAGGATCATGAAGACCCCGAGGCCGGTCCAGGCCTTGGTGGCGATCTGCTCGCCCCAGCTGGGGCCGACGAGCTCAGCCGCGATCTTGTCCTCGGGGACGCTCAGGTCCTTGGCGAGCTCCTCGCGGACCTGGTCGGACTTCGCGGTGTCGAGACCGCCGACCTGGATGCGCAGGGAGCCGTTGCCGAGCTTCTGGACGATCGCGTCGTGGCCGGAGGCCTCTTCCGCGTAGTCCTGGGCCTGGCTGACGGAGACGTCCGTCTTCGGGGTGGTGAAGACGGCGCCGCCCTGGAACTCGATGCCCATGTTGAGGCCGCGGACGGCCAGGGCCACGATGGCGGTGATGGTGATCAGGATGGACAGGCCATACCAGATCTTGCGGTTGCCGATGAAGTCGTAACCGACCTCACCGCGGTGGAGCCGGGCGCCGAGATCGCCGAGCTTCGACATCTCACGCCTCCTTCGCGTCGACGGGGGCGTGGGCACGGCGGGCGCGGCGCAGCGGGGGCTTGGCGCCGAGCCGCTTCGGGTCCAGACCGGACCAGGCGTGGCCGTTGCCGAAGAACTTGGTCCGGGCGAGCAGCGTCATGACCGGCTTGGTGAAGAGGAACACCACGACGATGTCGAGCAGGGTGGTCAGGCCGAGCGTGAACGCGAAGCCCTTGACCTTGCCGACGGTGACGATGAACAGCACGGCCGCGGCCAGGAACGACACGAAGTCGGAGACCAGGATCGTGCGGCGGGCGCGCGGCCAGGCGCGCTCGACGGCCGGGCGGAGCGTGCGGCCCTCGCGGAGCTCGTCGCGGATGCGTTCGAAGTAGACGATGAACGAGTCCGCGGTGATGCCGATGGCGACGATGGCGCCGCAGACGGCCGGCAGGTTCAGCGCGAAGCCGATGGCCGGGCCGAGCAGGGCCATGATCACGTAGGTGAGGAGCGCCGAGACGCCGAGGCTGAGGATGGCGATCAGCGACAGGCCGCGGTAGTAGGCGACCAGGTAGATGACGACCAGGCCGAGGCCGATGGCGCCGGCCAGGATGCCGGCCTGCAGCTGGTCGCCGCCGAGCGCGGCGGTGACGGTGTCGACGCTCTGGGTCTGGAACGTGAGGGGCAGGGCGCCGTAGGACAGGATGTTGCCGAGGTCCTGGGCGGACTGCTGGTTGAAGCTGCCGGAGATCTCCGCGCTGGCGCTGAGCGTCTGGCGCACGGAGGGCGCCGAGACGACGTCGCCGTCCAGGACGATCGCGAAGCGGTTCTGCGGGTCGGTCTGCTGGGAGAGCTTGCCGGTGATCGACTGGAACTTCTTGGAGCCGCCGTCCGTGAAGTCCATGGTGACGATCCACATGCCGCGCTGCTGGTCGAAGACGCCCTTGGCGTCGTCGACGTCCTTGCCGTCGACCTCGGCCGGGCCCAGGAGGTACTTCGACCAGACGCCCGGGGAGTCCTCGCCGCAGGCCACGGTGGGCTGGGCCGGCTTGACGCCCTGGCCGGCGGCGCTGCGCGCCTTGGGGTCGAGGCAGTTCAGGGTGGCGAACTTCTGCTCCAGCGCCGCGGTGGCGGGGTCGGGCTTCGGGGGCGCCTGCGGGGTCCCGGTGGCCTTCGGCTTCCCGGAGGGCGAGGAGCTCGTGGTGGGCGTCGGGCTCGGGGCCTTGAGGGCCTCGGTGAGCGCACGGCCCTGCGTGGAGGCGGTGGCCGTCGGGGTGGCCGACTTCTCGCCCACCGTCGCGCCGGAGGAGGCGGAGGAGGACGGCTTCGGCGAGCCCGAGGGCTTGCCGGAGGGCGTGGCGCTCGGCGCCGTCTGCGGCGCCGCGGGCGCGACGGCGAGAACGGGGCGGAAGTAGAGCTGGGCGGTGGTGCCGACCTGCTCGCGGGCCTGCTTCTCGTTCGTCCCGCGAGGGATGTTGACGATGATGTTCTCGGCGCCCTGCGTCTGAACCTCGGCCTCGGAGACACCCAGACCGTTGACACGGCGCTCGATGATGCCGACCGCCGTGTTCATGTTGGTCTCGTTGACCGCCGACTCCTGGCCGGGCTCGGCCTTCGCCTTGAGCGTGATCGACGTGCCGCCGGCGAGGTCGATGCCGAGGCGCGGGGTGGTGTGCCCCGACCAGAACATCCCGCCGGTGAGCGCGACCATGGCGATCAGGATGAGTGCCAGGGCGCGGCCCGGACGGCTCTGTCCCCCCGCCGGCCTTCGGCCCTTCTTCGGTGCTGCCACCTGTCGTATCTCCCTGTCCAACCGCCTCGCGCCGGGTATGCGCGAGACGGCCACGAAGTGTGTGTGGGGACCTGCCCCCGCAGACGTGGAACCGTTCCGGGGACCGCGCGCGCCGGTGGGCGTGCGCGGTCCCCGGCCGCGACTACTTCGCGTCGGTCTCGCCGTCGGCCTTGCCGTCCTTCTGGCCCTCGGCGTCGGTCTCGGCCGCGTCCGACTTCTTCGTCAGGTCGGCCTTCGGCGCGTCCTCGACGGTCTTCGGCGCGTCCTCGACGGGCTGCGCGTCCTCGACGGCCTCGGTCAGCGAGGAGGCGTCGTCCGGGACGACGGTGTCGGCGTCCGACTCCTCGTCGCCGTGGACGATCCGGTTGTACTCGGAGTCCTCGAGGACCGCGCCGATCGCGTTCTTGGCGTAGACCGCGTGCACGCCCGGCGCGACCTCGAGGAGAACGGTCTCGTCGCCGATCTCCTTGACGGTGGCGTACATCCCCCCGATCGTCCGTACGCCGGTGCCGGGCTGCATCTCGTTGCGCATCTGCGCCGCCGCCTGCTGCTTCTTCTTGGCAGAGCGGGTCATCAGGAACATGGCCCCGATGAGGACGATGAAGGGGAGGAGGGTCACGATGCTCACGGGACGGGTTTCCTTCGCACGGTCGCGGAGAAACCGCGGCCTGATCTTCGGGGGTGGGCGCGCCGACCAGAAAGGGCGGCATCGGCGGAGTCTAGGCGAGTCCGCATCGATGGAACAACGTCCAGCATCGCACCGCGGTTCCGGTCCGGGCGAGTGTCCGCACCGTCACGCCCCGAAGAGCCCCTGTTGTCCCGTTCCCGCGCCGCTCCCCGCGCCGCCCGGGCCCGCTGCCTGCGGCGGAACGAGTCCGAGGTGCGTCCACGCCGCGGGTGTGGCGACCCGGCCGCGGGGCGTCCGGGCCAGCAGACCCTCCCGTACGAGGAAGGGCTCGGCGACCTCCTCCACCGTCTCGCGCTCCTC
>NZ_JBVJPE010000021.1:0-32014 GCF_055582805.1 Streptomyces sp. NPDC107498
TGGCGCGGGGCGCTGGAGGGGCTGCCGGAGGAGCACGGGCTGAATCTGGACCGTCCCCGGCCGGCCAGGGCTTCCCACCGCGGCGGCCAGGTCGAACTCGACCTCGGTGCGGACCTGTTCGAACGCATCTCGGTCCTCGCCCGCTCGGAGGGGTGCACGCCCTTCATGGTGGTGCACGCCGCCCTGGTCACCGCGCTGACCCGTCTGGGCGCAGGGCCCGACCTGGCGATCGGCACCCCGGTAGCGGGCCGTGGTGAGCGGTCGTTGCAGGATCTGGTCGGGTTCTTCGTGAACACGCTGGTCCTGCGGACCAGCAGCGCCGGCGATCCGAGCTTCCGCGAGTTGCTGGGTCGGGTGCGTGCGGTGGACCTGGACGCGTTCGCGCACCAGGAGGCTCCGTTCGACCTGGTCCTCGAAGCGGTCAACCCGACCCGGAGCCTTTCGCGCCACCCCCTCTTCCAGATCAGCCTCGGCCTGGAAGTGGGCGGCGTCCCGGAGCTGCGCCTGCCCGGCGTCCGTACCGCCGAGGTCTCCGGCCGGGTGAACGGCGCGGCGAAGTTCGACCTCGAGTTCCTGCTCCGCTCCGACGACAGCCGGGGCCTGCACGGCGCGATCGTCTTCGCGGCCGAGCTGTTCGACGAGGACTCGGTACGGCGCATGGCGTCGGTGCTCGGCGAGGTGCTGACCCAGGCCCTCGACGAGCCGGACCGACGGCTGTCGGACCTGGAGGTCCTGTCGGAGGCGGAGCGCGAGCTGCTGACCGGCCCGTGGGCGGGGACCGTCGCCGAGGTGGGCGACGCCACCCTCGTCGAGCGGTTCGAGGAACAGGTGACCCGCCGCCCGGAGGCGACGGCACTGCTCGACGGAGCCCGCGAGGTGTCGTACGCGGAACTGAACGCGATGGCCAACCGGTGGGCCCACCACCTGCGCGCCCACGGCCTGGGTCGTGGCGACATGGCGGGTGTGCTGCTGGAGCGCGGGGTGGAGTTCGCGGCGGCGGTCATCGCCGTGGTCAAGACGGGGGCGGGATACACGCTCCTCGACCCGGACTTCCCGGACGAGCGGCTCCGCTCGGCGGCGACCGACGCCGGCGTCAGCCACCTCGTCACCACGCCGGCCCTCGCGGGCCGGGTCGACGGACCCTGGCAGACCCACACCGAGGCCCCCGGCGAGCTCCTGTCCCGCAACCCCGGCAACCTCGGTCTGTCGCTCGGCCCGGACGACCCCGCCTGCCTGATGTTCACGTCGGGTTCGACGGGCCGCCCGAAGGCGATCTTGTCGTCGCACCGGAATCTGGTGTCGACGGTGTCGGGGCAGTCGTACGGGTCGTTCGGTGCGGGTGAGGTGTTCCTGCAGTGTTCGCCGGTGTCGTGGGACGCGTTCAGTCTGGAGTTCTGGGGTGCGTTGCTGCACGGCGGGTCGACGGTGTTGCAGCCGGGGCAGCGGCCGGAGCCGGTGCTGATCGGTGAGTTGTCCCGCAGGCACGGGGTGACGATGCTGCAGTTGTCGGCGAGTCTGTTCAACTTCCTGGTCGACGAGCACCCGGAGGCCTTCGGGACGGTGACGGTGGCCTTCACCGGTGGTGAGGCGGCCTCCCCGGCGCACGTGCACAAGCTCCAGCGGCTCAGGCCCGGGATCCGGGTGGTCAACGGTTACGGGCCGGCGGAGTCCATGGGGTTCACCACCACCCACACGATCGAGCCCGGTCAGGAGCCGCACACGCTCGTCCCGGTAGGCGTGCCGCTGGTGAACAAGGCCGCCTATGTCCTGGACGCCCAGCTGAACCTGTGCGCGCCGGGAGTCACGGGCGAGCTCTACCTCGCGGGCGACGGTCTGGCCCACGGCTACTTGGGCCGCTCCGACCTGACCGCCACCCGATTCGTACCGAATCCCTTTGCGGCAGCCGCTGACCGGTTGTATCGGACGGGGGATCTGGCCCACTTCGACCGGCGCGGGCGGCTGCACTACGACGGGCGGGCGGACGACCAGATCAAGATCCGTGGCTTCCGGGTGGAGCCGGGTGAGACCGAGGCCGCGCTCCTGACCCACCCGGCCGTCACCCAGGCCGTCGTCACCGTCCACCACGAACAGCTCGCCGCGTACGTCGTCGCCGACGGCGACACGCCGCTCGACGAGATCCGCCGGCACGTCGTCGGCCGGCTGCCCGAGCACCTCGTCCCCACCCACGTCATCGTTCTGGAGCGCCTGCCCCTGACGCCGAACGGGAAGGTCGACAAGCGCGCCCTGCCCGAACCGGCCCCCGTCGCCTCCACCGGCCGTGCCCCGCGCACCCCGCTGGAGGAGACCCTGCTCGCCCTCTTCACCCGCACCCTCGACACCACCGCCGACCTCACGGTCGACGACGACTTCTTCCACCACGGCGGCCACTCCCTCCTGGGTGCCCGCCTCACCAACCACATCGCCGGGGCCCTCGACGTCCGGCTCACCATCCGCGACGTCTTCCAGCACCCCACTCCGGCCCGGCTCGCCGAGCACATCGTGTCCCTGAAGGCCGCGCCGGCGAGGAAGGCCCGCCCCGCCCTCCGACGCCGCACCGGGACCGAGGCGGCCCCGACCGATTCCGCCGCCCGGACCGTCCCCCAGACCGATACCCGGACCATCCCCCAGACCGTCACCGCGACAGAACGGATCAGCTGATGAACACCTACCCGACCCCCGCCCCCGAGGACGTCGTCTGGGACCTGCCGGGCGACCTGCCGCACCGCCTGTCGCTGCTCGTGCTCCCGCACGCCGGAGGCAACGCACACGCGTACAGCGCGTGGCGCGAGCACCTCCCGGCCGACGTGCGGCTGCTCATCGGCCAGTACCCGGGGCGCGGCGCCCGCTTCAGCGAGGACCTGCCCGAGTCCGTTGACGACCTGGCGCTGCCCGTGGTCGACGCGCTCCCCGCGGACACCGGCGCCCTGGTGGTGCTCGGGCACAGCATGGGCTCCCTGGTCGCCTTCGAGGTGACCCGCGCCCTGCAGGCCGTCGGCCGTGCCCCGCAGGGCCTGATCGCCTCCGCCTGCCGGGCGCCGGTGCTGCCCAACCAGTGCCCGGTGCACCCGGAGCGGCTGGACGACGACCAGCTGGTCGCGGCCATCAAGGAGCGCGGCGGCACCGACGACGGCATCCTCGACGACGAGGAGCTCCGCGAGATCGTCCTGCCGTCCATCCGCGCGGACTTCGCCATCGACGACGCCTATCGGTGCACCGCCCCGGACGTACGGCTCGACTGCCCGGTCGCGGTCTTCGGCGGGGACGCCGACCCGATCGTCCCGGTCGACATGCTCGACGGCTGGTCCCTGGTGGCCGGCCACCAGGTGGTGCCCGAGGTGCTGACCGGAGACCACTTCTACTTCCAGCAGGACCTGACCGGCTTCTTCGCCCGCCTGAACCCGGTCCTGGAGGCCCTGCACACCTCCGCCCCCAGCAACGCCTGACCCCCCGCCGTCCTCCCTCTCCGCCACCTTTCCTCCCCGTCGACTTTCCTTCCCCCCGAGGGACCACAAGGAGCCCACCATGACCACGTACGCCCAGAGCCCGGCCACCGCCGGCATCACCGTCGTCCGGGAGCCCGGCAAGCCGGCCCTCGTCGAGACGCCCGCCTTCGACACCATGGCGGAGGCCACCGCCTGGCTGTCCGCTCGGCTCCCCGCCGTCCAGGCCGAACTGCACCGCTCCGGCGCGGTCATGCTGCGCGGGCTTCCGGTGACGGACGCGGCGACGTTCGCCGAGGCGCGCGACGCGCTCGTCGCCCAGCGCGCCGGATACAAGGAGAAGGCCACGCCCCGCACGGACTTCGGCGAAGGGGTCTTCTCCTCCACCGACCTGCCGGCCGCCCAGCCGATCCGCCTGCACAACGAGAACAGCTACACCCTGGACTTCCCCGGCGTGCTGCTCTTCGGCTGCGTCACCGCCCCCGAGGCCGGCGGCGCGACCACCGTCGGCGACATGCGCCAGGCGCTCGCCATGCTGCCGCAGGACCTGGTCGCCCGGTTCGCCGAGGCCGGCTGGCTACTTGTGCGCAACTACTCCGACCTGGCCGGCATGCCCTGGCGCAAGGCCTTCTCCTCGGAGGATCCGGCGGGCGCCGAGGAGTACTGCGACGCGCACGCGATCGGCTACGAATGGCTCGACGAGGACACCCTGCGCACCCGCCAGCGCCGTTCCGCGATCATCACCCACCCGGTGACCGGCGAGCGGTCCTGGTTCAACCACTTCGCCTTCTGGAACGCCCGCAGCCTCGACGAGGACGTCCGCGAGGTCCTCACCGACACGTTCGGCCCGGACGGCCTGCCCTTCGACACCCGTCTCGGCGACGGCACCGCCCTCACCGACGCCGAGGTGGACGCGATCAACGACGTGTACCAGGCGGTCACGCTGCGGGAGAGCTGGCAGGCCGGCGACCTGATGCTCGTCGACAACATCCTCTGCGCCCACGGCCGGGAGTCGTACACCGGCGACCGGAAGATCCTCGTCGCCATGGGCGAGCCGGTACGGCTCTCCGACTGCTCCCCGACCACCGCCCCCTCCACCACCCTGTACGGAAGGTGAGCCCCGCCATGACCGCCGTCCTCCCCGAGCGCCCCGCCGCCGTCCCCGCCCCGTCGGCCCCCGCCGTCACGGGCGCCTGCGCCTGCGGCACCTGCGCCGCCGCCGGTACCGGCGCGGCCGACCTCCTCGCCCGGCTCGCCACCGCCCCCGGCGGGCGCACCGCCGTCGTCGCCGGCGACGACCGCCTCACCTTCGACGAGCTGCGCACCCGGGCCGCCGTGATCGCCGCCCGGTTCGCCGCCCTCGGCATCGGTCCGGAGAGCGTCGTGGCGCTCTGCCTGCCCCGGGGCGCCGCCCTGGTGACCGCGATCATCGGCACGCTCACCGCCGGCGCCGCCTACCTGCCGGTCGACCCGGCCCTGCCCGCCGACCGCCGTCGCTACCTCGTCGAGGACTCCGGTGCCGACCTGGTGGTCGTGGACGGCACGGACGGCTCCCCGGCGCCCGGCGCCCGCGCCGTGACGGTCGCCGAACTGACGGCCGACCCGGGCGACCCGGCTCCGGTCCCGTACGCGCCGGTCCCCGTCACCGCGGACACCCTGGCCTACGTCATCTACACCTCCGGCTCCACCGGCCGCCCGAAGGGCGTGGAGATCGGCCGCGCCGCCGCCTCCCTGCTGCTGAAGGAGCTGGAGGCGGCGGGCGCCGCCACCGGCGAGGGGTGCAGGGTCGGCTGGAACGCCTCCCCGTCGTTCGACGCCTCCGTGCAGCAGTGGACGCGGCTCTGCCGGGGCGACACCCTTGTCATGATCGACGAGGAGACCCGCCGCGACCCGTCCCTGCTCGCCGCCTTCGTCGACGCGCAGGCCCTCACCGACCTGGACATCACCCCCTCGCACGCCGACCCCCTCCTCGACCTGCTCACCGAGGACGGCGGCCCGCGCCCGCTGACCCTCCTCGTCGGGGGCGAGGCGATCAGCCCGGCGCTGTGGGACAGGCTCGTCGCCGCCCACCGCTCCGGACGGCTGCGCGCGCTCAACGTGTACGGGCCGACCGAGTGCACCGTCGACTCCACCGCCGGCTGGATCGACGGGCCGGGGGAGCCGCACATCGGCGCCGTCCTGCCGGGGCTCCGGATGCGCCTGCTCGACGAGGAGCTCGTCCCGGTCGGGCCGGGGGAGTCCGGCGAGCTGTATCTCGCGGGCCCGCGCGTGGGCCGTGGCTACCGGCGCAGGCCCGGACTGACGGCGGAGCGTTTCGTCGCCGACATCGCCCAGGACGCCGACGCCCCCGGCGGACGCATGTACCGCACCGGCGACCGCTGCCGGCTGCTGCCCGACGGCCGGCTCGTCTACCTCGGCCGCGCCGACGGCCAGGTCAAGCTGCGCGGACACCGCATCGAACTCCCGGAGATCGAGGCCGCCCTCACCCGGGTCGACGGGGTCGCCGAGGCGGCCGTGGTCCTCGGCGAGGACGCCGGCGGCACCGCCTGCCTGATCGCCTACCACCGCGGCGGGGACGCCACCGCCCTGCGCGCCGCGCTTGCGGACGGCCTGCCCGCGTACATGGTCCCGAGCGCGTTCGTCGCGGTGGACCGCTTCGCCACGACGCCCAGCGGCAAGCTCGACCGGTCCGCCCTGCCCGCCCGCCTCGACGTCCCGGCGGGGGCGGAGCCCCGGGCCGCCGGCACCGAGGGCGCCGACGGCCTGAACGGCCGCGCGGAGGAGCTGATCGCCCGCGTGTGGACGCAGGTCCTCGGCACCGCGTCGATCGGCCCGGACGACAACTTCTTCAAGCTCGGCGGCCACTCCCTGCTCGCCATCAAGCTGGTCTCCCGCGTGCGGGCCGAACTGTCCGTGGCGCTTCCGGTCAAGGCCGTGTACGCCCACCCGCGGCTGCGCGACCTCGCCGCCCACATCGAGGAGCTGCTGGCCGCGCGGGATGCCTGACCGCGGCCCGTCCCCGCACCGCGGTCCGTCCCGCCGCCGCGACCCCCGTCGCCGGTCCACCCGCCCGCCCCCGCCATCCACGAGGAGCAGCAACCGTGATCCCCCTGTCCTACGCCCAGCGCCGCCTGTGGTTCCTGAACCGGCTGGAGGGTTCCTCCTCGGCCTACAACGCGCCGGTGGTGCTCCGGCTGGGATCGATGCCCGACCCGGCCGCGCTCCGGGCGGCCGTACGGGACGTGGTGGAGCGGCACGAGGTGCTCCGGACCGTCTACCCGGCCCGGGAGGAGGAGCCGTACCAGAAGATCCTCGACGACGCCGAGGTGCGCTTCGAGGTGGAGGAGTGCGGCGCGGGCGAGGACGTGGCGACCCGGACGACGGCGTTCGCCCGGCTCTCCGTGGACGTGACGCGCGAACTGCCGCTCCGAGCAAGGCTGTTCGCGGTGGACGACGGCACGGCCGTCCTGGTGCTCCTCGTGCACCACATCGCCACGGACGGCTGGTCGGTGGGCTGCCTCCTCGCCGACCTGGACACCGCCTACCGCGCCCGCGCCGAGGGCCGCGCCCCCGACTGGGAGGCGCTGCCCGTCCAGTACGCGGACTACGCCCTGTGGCAGCGGGACATGCTCGGAGACCCCGAGGACCCCGACAGCACCGCGCACGAGCAGCTCGCCCACTGGCGCAAGGCCCTGGACGGAATCCCGGCCGAGACGCGGCTGCCCGCCGACCGGCCCCGGCCCACCGAGCCGAGCCACCGGGGAGCGGTGGTCTCGGCGGAACTGGACGCCGGCACCCACCGGGCCCTCGCCTCCCTCGCGCGCTCCCGGCGGGGCACGTTCTTCCTGGTGGCCCGGGCCGCCCTGGCCCTCGCCCTGCGGGCGGCGGGCGCGGGCGAGGACGTGGTCGTCGGCACACCGGTGGCGGGCCGGCCCGAGGAGGACCTGCACGACCTCGTCGGGTTCTTCGTGAACACCCTGGCCCTGCGCACGGACCTCTCGGGAGACCCCGGCCTCGGCGCGCTCGTGGACCGCGTCCGCGAGACGGACCTGATCGCGTTCGCCCACGAGGACCTGCCCTTCGACCTCCTCGTCGAGGACCTCAACCCCGAACGCTCCCTCGGCCGCCACCCGTTCTTCCAGGTCATGCTGAGCGCACAGACCCGGCAGGAGGGCGGGACCGTCCGGCTCGGGACCGTCCCCGCCGTCCTCGACGAAGCGGACCTGGCCACCGCCAAGTTCGACCTGAGCTTCCACTGCCAGGAGACGCTGGACGCCGGGGGCGAAGCGGGCGGAGTGCTCCTCGGCCTGCAGTACGCGACGGACCTGTACGACGAGGACACCGCGCGGCTCCTGCTCGCGCTGTTCCGGCGCGCGCTGACGGCCTTCGCCGAGGAGCGGGACGACACCCCCCTCAGCCGGATCGAGCTCCTGGCGGACGACGAGCGCGCCGCCCTCGACCGCCGGCACCGGACCCTCGCCGAGGCGGCACGGAACCGCACCGCCCCCCGGCAGGAGGAACCCGGGAGCGAGCGGACCGGGGCCCGCTCCGTCGGGGACCCCCGCGAGGAGATCCTGAGCGGCCTGTTCGCCGAGATCCTGGACCGGGACGCCGTACGCCCCGGTGACAACTTCTTCAAGCTCGGCGGGCACTCCCTGCTCGCCGGCAAGCTCACCAACCGCATCCGCGGAGCCCTCGGACTCCAGGCCGCCATCCGCGACGTCTTCCTCGCCCCGACCCCCCGGCAGCTCCTCCGCCGCCTCGGCGCGCGCGGCGACGGTCCCCGCCGTCCGGCCCTCCGGCCGGTGCCGGACGGGCAGCGCCCCGACCCCGTCCCCCTGTCGTACGCCCAGCGCCGGCTGTGGTTCCTGGGCCGGCTGGAGGGCCCCTCCTCGGCGTACAACGCGCCCATGGTGCTCACCCTGGACGCACAGCCCGAGACGACCGTCCTGGAGGCGGCCGTGCGGGACGTGATGAACCGCCACGAGGTGCTGCGGACGGTGTATCCGGTACGGGACGGAGAGCCGTACCAGCAGGTCCTGGACGTCCCGGAAGCACGGGTCGGGGTCGAGGAGTGCGCCACGCCGCGGGACGCGCGGGCGCGGGCGACCGCCTTCGCCGGGATCCCGCTGGACGTGACGCGCGAACTCCCGATCCGGACGAGGCTTTTCAGGGTCGCGGACGGCACGGCGGTCCTCGTCCTCTCGGTGCACCACATCGCCACGGACGGCTGGTCCGTGGGCGCCCTGCTCGCCGACCTGGACACCGCCTACCGCGCCCGCGCCGAGGGCCGCGCCCCCGACTGGGAGCCGCTGCCCGTCCAGTACGCCGACTACACCCTCTGGCAGCGCGAGCTCCTCGACGGCGAACACGGCGTCCGAGAAGACCAGTCGGCGTACTGGCGCAAGACCCTGGACGGAATCCCGGCCGAGACGCGGCTGCCCGCCGACCGGCCCCGGCCCACCGAGCCGAGCCACCGGGGCGCGGTCGTGACGACCGAGCTGGACGCCCTCGCCCACAAGGCGCTCGCCGCTGTCGCCCGCGGCCGCCGGGTCACGTTCTTCATGGTCGTCCGGGCCGCCCTGGCCCTCGCCCTGCGGGCGGCGGGCGCGGGCGAGGACGTGGTCGTCGGCACGGCGGTGGCCGGCCGGCCCGAACAGGACCTGCACGACCTCGTCGGGTTCTTCGTGAACACCCTCGCCCTGCGCACCGACCTGTCCGGGGACCCCACCCTCGCCGACCTCGTACGGCGCGTGCGGGACGGGGACCTGGCTGCCTTCGCCCACGACGACCTGCCCTTCGACCTCCTCGTCGAGGACCTCAACCCCGAACGCTCCCTCGGCCGCCACCCCTTCTTCCAGGTCATGGTCAGCGCGCAGACCCCGCGGGACACCGCCGTCCGCCTCGGCGGCACCACCGGCGTGACGGACGGCGCCGACCTCGCCGGAGCCAAGTTCGACCTCGCCTTCCACTGCGTCGAGACGCACGACGCCGACGGCGAACCCGGGGGAGTGCTCCTCGGACTGCACTACGCGACGGACCTGTACGACGAGGACACCGCGCGGATCCTCCTGGCCCTCTTCCGGCGCGCCCTGACGGCCTTCGCCGAGCGGGCCGACGACACGCCGCTGAGCGAGGTCGACCTGCTCACCGTCGAAGAGCGCCGGGGCCTCGACCGCCGGCACGACGAGCTCGCGCGCGCCCTCGCCCTCGCCGAGAAGGGGCGCGCCACCCCCGGGGACGGCCGGGGGCCGGGGGCACGCTCCGCGACGGACCCCCGCGAGGAGATCCTCCGCGGCCTCTTCGCGGAGGTCCTCGGCCGGGACGAGGTGCTGCCCGACGACAACTTCTTCAAGCTCGGCGGGCACTCCCTGCTCGCCGGCAAGCTCACCAACCGCGTCCGCGGAGCCCTCGGACTCCAGGCCGCCATCCGCGACGTCTTCCTCGCCCCCTCGCCCCGGCAGCTCCTCCGCCGCCTCGGCGAACAGGGCGACGGGCCCGCCCGCCCCCCGCTGCGAGCCGTCCCCGACGCGCTGCGCCCGGCACGCGTCCCCCTGTCCGCCGCCCAGCTCCGCCTCTGGTTCCTGGGCCGGCTCGAAGGCCCCGGTGCCACGTACAACATCCCCGTGGTGACCCGACTGCACCGCCCCGTCGAGCCGACCGTCCTGGCCGCCGCCCTGGCGGACGTCGCCGACCGGCACGAGGTGCTGCGCACCGTGTACCGGACGGCGGACGGGGAGCCCTACCAGCAGGTGCTGACCGGTGCGACTCCCGTGCTCGAACAGATCGGGACCGACGGCCCCGAGGCGCTGCGCGCGGCCGTCGACGCGGCCGCCGGGTACGTCTTCGACCTCGCCGCCGAAATCCCCTTCCGGGCCTCGCTGGTGACGGACGGCGGCGGCGACCAGGTCATGGTGCTCCTCGTCCACCACATCGCTGGCGACGGCTGGTCGACCAACTGCCTGCTCGCCGACCTGGACACCGCCTACCGCGCCCGCGCCGAGGGCCGCGCCCCCGACTGGGAGCCGCTGCCCGTCCAGTACACCGACTACACCCTCTGGCAGCACGACCTCCTCGACGGCGAGCACGGCGTCGCCGGCGAACAGCTCGCCCACTGGCGCGAGGCGCTCGACGGGCTGCCGCCGCTCCTCGCCCTGCCCACCGACCGGCCGCGTCCCGCCGAGAACGACGGAGCCGGCGCCCTGACCGCCTTCGAGGTCGGCGCCGCCACCCACCGGGCCCTGCTGCGCCGCGCCCGGGGCAGCGGCGCCACCCTCTTCATGGTCGTGCAGGCCGCCCTCGCCGCCCTCCTCACCCGGCACGGCGCGGGCACCGACATCGCGATCGGCACCACCGTCGCCGGCCGCGCGGACGACGCCCTGCACCCGCTCGTCGGCTTCTTCGTCAACACGCTGGTGCTGCGCACCGACACCTCCGGCGACCCCGACTTCACCGAACTGGTGCGCCGGGTCCGCGAGACCGGACTCGCCGCGTACAGCCACCAGGACCTCCCCTTCGACCGCCTCGTCGAACACCTCAGCCCGCACCGCTCCGCCGCCCACGCCCCCCTCGTCCAGGTGATGCTGCAGGTGCACGCGGCGGACACCGGGGCCGGGTCCCCGTCCGTCCTCGACGGCGAACCGGTCGCGTTCAGCGCGGCGGGCGCCAAGTCCGACCTCACCTTCGCCCTCACCGAACTCGTCGACGCCGACGGCGCACCGGCCGGCCTGCGGGGCGCCCTGGAGTACGCCACCGCCCTCTACGACGCGGACACCGCCGCGCTCCTGGCCCGGCGCCTCACCGAGACCCTCGACGCGCTCGCCGCCGACCCCGGCACCGCGCTCTCCGGAACGCCGTACGGCCCGGAGGCCCCCGAGGGGCCGGAGGCCGTCCTCGACGAGCGGGGACGTCCCGCGCCGGTACGGGTGCCCGGCGAGGTCCACGAGCGGACCCCCGGTGGCGGCCTGCGCGCCACCGGACGGCGGGCCTACGCCGAGGCCGACGGGACCCTGCGGCCCGTGGCCACCCTCACGGCGGGCGGCTACCCGGTGGAACCCGGCCGGGTCGAGGCCGTGCTCGGCGGCCACCCGCACGTGACCGGAGCGGTCGTCGCCGTCCGCGACGACCGGCTGTACGCCTACGTCACCCGGCTGCCCGGCGGCGCCGACGAGGCGGCGCTGCGCCGCTGGGCCGCCGAGCGGCTGCCCGAGTACCTGGCCCCCGCCCGCGTCGTCGCCGTGCCCCGGCTCCCCGCGCCCGGCCACCACGCCGACGTCCTCCCCGAGACGCCGCGCCCGGAGGCGGGCCCGGACGGCAGGGAGGAACGCCTCCTCGGGATCTTCCGGGACGTCCTCGGCGGGCGCCCCGTCGGCCGGGACGACAACTTCTTCAAGTCGGGCGGCCACTCCCTGCTCGCGGTGAGGCTGCTCAACCGGATCCGCGCCGAGTTCGGCCGGGACCTCACGCTGCGGGACGTCTTCCGCAACCCCACGGCGGCGACGCTCGCCCGCCGGCTGTCCGCCGCGGATCCGGCCGCGGCCGCCGCCGCGCCGGCTTCCGCCGCGGTCCCGGCGCTGCGCCGCCGCACGACGGGAGCCCGCCGCTCCGGCTGAACCCCGCCCCCACCGGGACGAGGCCCCCGCCAGGGGCAGTCGTCCCGCTGGGACGGCGCCCCCGCTGCGAGCATCCGTCCCGCCGGGGCGGCTCCCACCCCGCTGCGGGCCGCGCCCCCCGGCCCCCGTTGTGGGCCGCACCCGCCGACCCCCTGTTGTGGGCAGTCGTTCCGCTGGGGCGGAACGGGTGGGCACAACGGACGGCGCCCCTTGCCGGCGCCCGAGGCTCCCGTTGCCCTGACCCGCACCACGGTGTGTGCCGCACTTCGTGGTGCGGGTCCAGGCGCGGAAGGCGGAGGCGCCGCTGAAGGGCGCCGTCCCGTGTGCCCACCCTCCCCCAAGCTCTCGGCTCCGCTCGAGCAGGGGGGACCCCCTCGCCCAGCGGGACGCTTGCCCACACGGGCAGGGGACGGGGCACCGCCCAGCCGGGCGCGGGCCCATACGGGGGGTGGGCCGGGGCGCCGCCCCGGCGGGCGGGGGCCCGGACGGTGGGCGCGGGCCGAGGCACCGCCCCGCAAGGGCGACGGTCCGCATGCGGTACCGGCAGCTCCGGCGAGGGGCTTCTGCCGATCCGAGCTGCCGGACCGACTGCCCCGGAAGCGGCCACCGCACGCCTAGCGTGAGGGGCACGGAGGCGAGAGGAACCGTTCGCCCCGGTCTCTCGGCCCCTTACCGGAGGAACTCAGCATGCCCCCCAGCAGAACGGAAGACCTGCTCGACGGCGGACCCTCTCCCGCCCCCGCGCCGCCCGTGCTCGACCTGATCGCCCATCAGACGCGTACCCGTCCCGACGCCACCGCCCTGGTGCACGCCGACGCCCGCCTGACCTACGCCGAGCTCGCCGCCGCCGTGGCGGACCGGGCCCGGGAGCTCACCGCGCGGGGCGCGGGCCCCGGCCGGCTCGTCGCCCTCCACCGGCCCCGCGGCATCGACGCGATCGTCGGGCTCCTCGCCGTCCTCACCGCCGGCGCCGCCTACCTGCCCCTCGACGTCCAGGCCCCCGACGCCCGCAACGAGGCGATCCTCAAGGACGCCTGCGGCGACCTGGCACCGGCGCCCGCGGACGTCGCCCGGCACGGCGAGCTCGTCCTCGGCGGCCCCGGCGCCGGAGAGGGCGCGGCCTACGTCATCTACACCTCCGGATCCACCGGCACCCCCAACGGCGTGGTCGTCGCCCACGATTCCCTCGCCCACTTCGTCGCCGGCGCGACCCCGGCGTACGGCATCGGCCCCGACGACGCGGTCCTCCAGTTCAGCCCGCTCCACTTCGACGCCAGCATCCAGGAGATCTTCACGACCCTCGGCGCCGGCGGCACCCTCGTCCTGCGCACCGACGACATGCTCGACGTCGCCGAACTCCTCGCGGGCTGCGCCCGGCACGGCGTCACCTACCTCGACCTGCCCGCCGCCTACTGGCACGAGCTCGTCTACGTCCTCACCACCGGGTCCGCCCGCCTCCCCGACCGCCTGCGCACCGTGATGATCTACGGCGAGGCCGCCCTGCCCGAGCGCGTCGCCCAGTGGCGCGCCCTCGTCGGCGACCGGATCCGCCTGCTCAACGGCTACGGCCCCACCGAGACCACCGTCGTGGCCACGGTCGCCGACCTCAGCCGGCACGACACCGGCCCCATCCCCATCGGCCGGCCGCTGCCCGGCGTCCGCGCCGCCGTCGTCGACGGCGAACTGTGGCTGCTCGGCGGCGGTCTGACCCGCGGCTACCTCCACCGGCCGGAACTGAACGCCCGCCGCTTCACCGCACTCGACGGAGAGCGCGCCTACCGCACCGGCGACCTCGTCGCCCTCGGCGAGGACCGGCAGATCCTGTACCACGGCCGCCTCGACGACGAGGTGAAGATCGGCGGCCAGCGCATCGACCCCGCCGCCGTCGACTCCGTCCTCGCCGGCCACCCGAAGGTCCGCGAGGCCGCCGTCGTCGCCCAGCAGGACGGCGACGGCGTCAAGCGCCTCGTCGCGTTCGTGGTGACCGAGGGCGGTACGGACGCGGAGGAGCTGCGCGACTGGGTACGCGCGCGCATGCCGGCCGCCGCCGTGCCCGCCGTCTCGATCGTCGTCGCCCTGCCCCGCACCAGCTCCGGCAAGATCAACCGCAAGGCGCTGCGCACCGCCGACCCGCGCCTGCCCGTCGTCGACGAGGAACCCCTGCCCCCCGAGGACCGGGTCCCGCTGTCGCACGCCCAGCGCCGGCTGTGGCTGGTCGGCCAGCTCGACGGACCCTCCGCCGCGTACAACATGCCGATCGTCCTCGACCTGGAGTCCGTCCCCGACCGGGCCGCGCTCGCCGCCGCCGTGGCCGACGTCGCCGAACGGCACGAGGTGCTGCGCACCGTCTTCCTCGCGCCCGAGGACGAGCCGTACCAGCACGTCCTCGCCCCCACCGCCGTCCGGCTGCGCACCGTCGAGTGTCCGGCGGAGGAGCGCGCCGAGCGGGTCGCCCGGTTCGCGGCCGAGACCTTCGACCTGTCCCGCGAACTGCCCCTGCGCGTCGCCCTGTTCCTCCCGGACGACGGCCCCGGAGCCACCCTGGCCGTCCTGCTCCACCACGTCGCCGGCGACGGCTGGTCGCTCGAACCGCTGATGACCGACCTCGCCCACGCCTACGCCGCCCGCGCCGAGGGGCGCGCCCCCGACCGGGAGCCGCTGCCCGTCCAGTACGCCGACTACACGCTCTGGCAGAACGACCTCCTCGGCGGCGCCGACGACCCCGACTCCGTCGCCGCCCGGGGCCTCGCCCACTGGAGCACGGCCCTGGACGGCCTGCCCGCCGCGACCGACCTGCCCCTCGACCGGCCCCGGCCCCCCGTCCGCGCCCACGACGGCGGCCTGGTCACCGCCACCGTCGAACCGGCCGTCCACGCACGGCTCGTCCGCCTGGCCGAGGAGCACGACGCCAGCCTGCTCATGGTCCTGCAGTCCGCGCTCGCGCTCGCCCTGCGCGCCGCCGGCGCGGGAGAGCGCACCGTCCTCGGCACCCCCGTCGCCGGCCGCGACGACGAGGCCCTCGACGAACTCGTCGGCTTCTTCGTCAACACCCTGGTGCTGCCCACCGACACCACCGGCGACCCCGCCTTCACCGACCTCCTGCACCGGGTCCGCGACACCGACCTCGCCGCCTTCGCCCACCAGCGGCTGCCCTTCGACCTCCTCGTGGAGCACCTCAACCCGCCCCGCACGCCCGGGGTCCACCCGCTCTTCCAGGTGATGCTCACCCTGCGGACCACGGGCCCCGACGCCGGCCCGTTCCGCCTCGGCGCGATCGGGGGCCGCTTCGCCGGCGAAGGGCCCGCCACCACCAAGTTCGACCTCACGTCCGCCTTCGAGGAACTCCGGGACGCCGACGGCGCCCCCGCCGGGCTGCGGCTCGGCCTGGAGTACGCGCGCGACGTCTTCGACGAGGACACCGCCCGCATCCTGCTCGCCGCCCTGGAGCGCGCCCTGCGCGCCGCCGCCGAACACCCCGGGGCCCCGGTCCGGGACACCGGCCTCGTCGACCCCGCGACCCGGCACGCCCTGGACGAACGGCGCGCCCGCACCGCCGCCCGCACCGCCGAGGCCACCGAGAGGGCGACGGCACCCCTCGGCACGGAGCCTCCCGCGCCCCACACCGACACCCTGCGGGAACTCTTCGCCGAAGTCCTCGGCCTCGACCGGGTCGGTCCCCACGAGGGCTTCTTCACCATCGGCGGCCACTCCATGAGCGGCGTGCGCCTCGCCAACCGGATCCGCGCCCGCCTCGGCGTCGACGTCCAGGTCCGCGACCTGCTCCTCGCCCCCACCCCCGACGCCCTCGCCCGCCGCATCGCCGTCCGGTCCACCGCCCCGGAGACGGACGGCGCGCCCGGACCCGCGCGCCCCCGGCCCGTCCCGCGCGCCGACCGGCCCGCACGCGTCCCCCTGTCGTACGCCCAGCGCAGGCTGTGGTTCATCGACACCCTTGAAGGCCCCAGCGCCTCCTACAACATCCCCCTCGTCCTCCGGCCGGCACAGCCCCTCGACGCCGGCGCGCTCGCCGCGGCCCTCACCGACCTCTCCGACCGGCACGAGGTGCTCCGCACCCGTTACCGCAGCGTCGACGGCGAACCCCACCAGGAGGTCCTGACCGCCGTCCGGCCCCCTCTCGACGTACGGTCCGTCCCCGCCGACCGGCTCGCGGACGCCGTCGCCGAGGCCGCGGGACACGTCTTCGACCTGGCCGAGGAGACACCCCTGCGCGCCACCCTCGTCACCCCCGACGACGGCGGCGCACAGGTCCTGGTCCTGCTCGTCCACCACATCGCCGCCGACGGCTGGTCCACCGGCCCCCTCCTCGCCGACTTCACCGCCGCCTACCGCGCCCGCGCGGCGGGCGAGGGCCCCACCTGGCGGCCGTTGCCCGTCCAGTACGCCGACTACACCCTCTGGCAGCGCGACCTCCTCGACGGCCCGGCCGCCGGGGCCCACCTCGACTTCTGGGAGCGGACCCTCGCGGGCGCCCCCGCCGTGCTCGAACTCCCCTCCGCCCGCCCCCGACCCGCCGAAGCCACCCACCGCGGCGGACGCGCCCCCGTCACCGTCGACGCCGCCACCCACCGGGCCCTCGAAGCCCTCGCCCGGCGCGGCGGCGCCACCCTGTTCATGGTCCTCCAGGCCGCCCTGGCCGCCGTCCTCACCCGGCACGGCGCGGGCACCGACCTGCCGCTCGCCACCATGACCGCCGGACGCGACGACGAGACCCTCGGCGACCTGGTCGGCTTCTTCGTCAACACCCTGGTGCTGCGCACCGACACCTCCGGCGACCCCACCTTCGCCGAACTCCTCGAACGGGTCCGGCAGACCGACCTCGCCGCCTACGGGCACCAGGAGCTCCCCTTCGACCGGGTCGTCGAGCACCTCAACCCGGTCCGCACCACCGCCCACCACCCGCTGGCCCAGATCGTCGTCCAGCTCCACCACGACTACACCCGCGACGTCCCCGGCGCGGCCGCCGCGAAGGGCCTCTTCCAGGAGGGCGGACCCGCGCTCCTCGACACCGTCTCCACCAAGTTCGACCTGACCTTCGCCCTCGACGAGCGGCGGGACGCGGAAGGACGGCCCGCCGGCCTGGCCGGCGGCCTGGAGTACGCCACGGACCTGTTCGACGCCCCCACCGCCGCGCTGCTCGCCGCCCACCTGGAGCAGACCCTGCGGGCCGCCGCGGCCGATCCCGGCACACGGATCGGCGACGTCGACCTGTTCACCGCCGCCGACCGGTTCCGGCTGGTCGACGAGTACAACGCCACCGCCACCGCCACCGCCACCGCCACGGCCGCCGCGGTCCCCACCGCTCCGGGGACGGTCCACGAGCTGATCGGCCGCCGGGCCGCGCGCACCCCCGACGCGCCCGCGCTGATCACCGACGGGGAGACCGTCGGCTACGGAGCGCTCGACGCCCGCGCCGACGCGCTGGCCGCCCGCCTCCGGACCGCCGGGGTGAGCCGCGGCGACACCGTCGGCGTCCTCCTCGAACGCGGCGTGTCCCTGGTGGTGACGGCCCTCGCGGTCCTCAAGTGCGGCGCCGCCTACCTCCCCCTGGACCCGCGCCTTCCCGAGGCCAGGATCCGGCTGATGCTGTCGGACGCCGGGGTGCGCGTGGTGGTGACCGACCCGGACCACGCCGAGGGCGTCGGGGGAGCCGTCCCGACGGTGCTGCCGGTGGACGCCCCCGACGTCGCGGGGGAGCCCCTCGGCGAGAACCCCCGCGCCACCGGGGACGACCTGATGTACGTGATGTTCACGTCCGGGTCGACGGGCCGGCCGAAGGGCGTCGGCGTCACCCACCGCAACGTGGTGGAGCTCGCCGGGGACCGCGACGTCCGCGCCGGGGGAGCGCCCCGGATGCTCGTCCACTCGGCGACCGGGTTCGACGCCTCCGTCTTCGAGATCTGGGTGCCGCTCCTGAACGGCGGCAGCCTCGTCCTCACCCGCGGCGACGGCACGGACCTGGCCGAGACCGCCCGCGCCGTCCGCGAACACGGCGTCACCGCCGCCTACTTCACCGTCGGCCTCTTCCACGTCATGGCCGACGAGGGCCTGGACACCCTCCGGCTGCTGCGCGAGGTGTGGACCGGCGGCGACGTCGCCGGCCCGGCCGCCGTCCAACGGGTCCTCAGCCACTGCCCGGACACCGTCCTCGTCCACTCCTACGGCCCCACCGAGACCACCTTCGCCTCCCACAACCAGTGGTTCGGCACCGGCGAACGCACCCTGCGGGGCGCCGGACTGCACCTCGGGCGGCCGATGGACAACACCCGCAGCCACGTCCTCGACGACGCCCTGCGCCCGGTCCCGCCGGGCGTCCCCGGCGAGCTGTACATCGCCGGCTCGCACGTGGCCCGCGGTTACGTGGGCCGGGCCGGGCTGACCGCCGAACGGTTCGTCCCCGACCCGTTCGAGGGGGACGGCAGCCGCATGTACCGCACGGGCGACCGCGTGCTGTGGACCCCCGCGGGCGAACTCCGGTTCCTCGGCAGGGCCGACGGCCAGGTCAAGCTGCGCGGCGTGCGGATCGAACCCGGAGAGGTCGAGCGGGCCCTCGCCGCGCACCCCTCGGTCGGCCAGGCCCTCGTCGTGGTCCGCGAGGACCGGCCCGGCGAGAAGAGCCTCGTCGGCTACGTCGTCCCCCGCGCGGACACGCCGGTCACCGAGGCCGAACTGCTCGCCGCGGCGCGCGCCGCGCTCCCCGAGCACCTCGTGCCGTCCGCCGTCGTCGTCCTCGACGCCCTGCCGCTGACCGTCAACGGCAAACCCGACCGCACGGCGCTCCCCGCGCCGCACCGGCCCGTCGCCGCCGAGGGCGGCCGGCAGCCCCGCAACGCCCGCGAGGAGGTGCTGTGCGCGCTGTTCGCCGAGATCCTCGACGTGCCCCGGGTCGGCATCGACGACAACTTCTTCGCCCTGGGCGGCCACTCGCTGCTCGGCGTCCGCCTGGTCAACCGGATCCGTGGCGTCCTCGGCATCGAACGCACCGTCCGCGACCTGTTCCGCCTGCCCACCCCCGCCGGGCTCCTCGGCCTGCCGGAGGACGACGGCGACGGCACGGCCGCCGCCCTGGGCGTCCTGCTGCCGCTCAGCACCCGCGGCACCCGCCGCCCGTTGTTCTGCGTCCACCCCGGCACCGGCGTCGGCTGGGCCTACGCCGGACTCGCCCGCCACCTCGGCGACGACCAGCCGCTGTACGCCCTGCAGGCCCGCGCGCTGAGCGAGCCCGACCACCGGCCGCGCAGCGTCGAGGAGATGGCCGGCGACTACCTGGAGCAGATCCGGCGGATCCAGCCCTGGGGCCCGTACCGGCTGCTCGGCTGGTCGTACGGCGGCCTCGTCGCCCACGCCATGGCCGTACGGCTCCGCGAGGCCGGCGAGCGGGTCGAACTGCTCGCGCTGATGGACGTCCACCAGACCGGGCCCGAAAGCGTCTCCGTGCTCCCGCCCGAGGAGCGGACGGCGACGGTCCGGCCGGCGGACCCCGCGGACCTCGCCGCGGCGATGGCGGAGATCCGCCGCGAGGACCCCGTCCTCGCCGGGTTCTCCGACGCCGAACTCCGGGCGGTGCTCCGTGCCTCCGAGACGCACGCCGCCCTCATGGCCCGGCACGTGCCGGGCGTCGCCGACACCGACGCGCTGTTCTTCACCGCCCGCCGGCCGGGGGAGCGCGAAGGTGCCCTCGCCGCCACCTGGATTCCCTTCACCGAGGGCGTCATCGACAATCACACCGTCGAATGCGGTCACCTCCAGATGACCGAACCGGAACCTCTCGAAAAAATCGGAAGAATAGTCGCGGAGAAACTCTCCGCGCTTCAGAAGGAAGAAACGAGGAGCCAGTCATGAGCGAGTCCGTCAACCCGTTCGACAACGCCGAGGGAACTTTCCACGTCGTCGTGAACGACGAGGGGCAGCACTCCCTGTGGCCCGCCTTCGCGGACGTCCCGGCGGGCTGGACCAGCGTCTGGGGCGCCGGGAGCCGCGCCGAGGCCTTGGAGTACATCACCGCCCACTGGACCGACATCCGCCCCCGCAGCCTCGTCGCGCAGTACGCCTGACCCGCCCCCGGCCGAAGCGCCGTGTCCCGCAGCCGATGCGGGGCACGGCGCTTCTTCCGTTCGCGCCGGCCGGGAAAGGGGCCCTCCAGCAGGAAAAGGGACGGGAATTGTCGAGCGAAAGTGCCGGTCCTTGCTGCCGGTCGTACTTCCCCTTCCGGAATCCCCGGAAATCTATCCTCGACACATGAAGATACTCCTGAGCGGAACCGCATCGGATTCCCATACCTGGAATCTCGTGTACCTCCGTCTCTTCCTCGAGGAACAGGGCCACGAGGTCGTCGGGCTCGGTCCCTGCGTCCCCGCCGAGCTGCTGGTCGCCGGCTGTCTGCGGCACGCGCCCGACGCGGTGGTGCTCAGCAGCGTCAACGGACACGGCTACCGCGACGGACTCGCCGCCGTCCGCCGGCTGCGCGAGGTGCCCGCCCTGACCGGCCTCCCCGTGGCGCTCGGGGGAAAGCTCGGCGTCGCCGGGCACCGCCAGGAGGCCGACGTGGCACGGCTCACCGAGGCCGGCTGCGACGCCGTGCTCGGCGAGGACCTGGACGCCCTGCGCGCGTTCCTCGCCGCGCGCGCCCGCAGGGAGGTGCCGGCTTGACCGCCCCCGCCCCCGCCCCTGCTACCGCCCCCGCTCCCGGCTTCGGCGGCTTCGTCGCGGCGTCCATGGCCGCCGGCCGGCTCGTCGTCCAGCCCCGCATGGGCTTCGGCGACCCCGACCGGATGCGGGCCGGACTCGCCCGGACCAGGGCCGCCACCGCGCACACCGCGGGCACCCTGACCGTCGACAGCTACACCCGCGTCGGAGACCTCGCCGCCGCCCGCGCCGCCGTGGCCGACGGAAGCCGCCTCAACGGCTACCCGATCGCCGCGCACTCCCCGGCCACCACCCGGGCCGTCCTCGACGGCCTGTTCGACGCCGACTTCCCCGTGCAGGTCCGGCACGGCTCCGCCCGCCCCCTGGCCATCGTCCGGGCGCTCACCGCGGCCGGACTCGACGCCACCGAGGGCGGCCCCGTCTCCTACTGCCTGCCCTACGGCCGCACCCCCCTGCGGGAGTCCGTCACCGCCTGGGCCCGCGCCTGCGAACTCCTCGCCGCGACGGCGCGGCCCGGTGCCGTGCCCCATCTGGAGAGCTTCGGCGGCTGCCTCCTGGGCCAGCTCTGCCCGCCGGGCCTGCTGGTGGCCGTGAGCGTCCTGGAGTGCCTGTTCTTCGCCCGGTTCGGGCTGCGCAGCGTCTCCCTCAGCTACGCCCAGCAGACCGACCCGGCGCAGGACGAGGAGGCCCTGCGGGCCCTGCACCGGCTCGCCGTCGAGTTCCTGCCCGACGACGTCGACCACCACGTCGTCCTCTACACCTACATGGGCGTCTACCCCCGCACCGAACAGGGCGCCACCCGTCTCCTGGAGGCCTCCGCCCGGCTCGCCGTGCGCTCCGGCGCCGGCCGCCTCATCGTCAAGACCACCGCGGAGGCCCACCGCATCCCGACCGTCGAGGAGAACGTCCGCGCCCTGGAGACCGCCGCCGCGGCCGCCGCGCTCGCCGGCCCCCCGGCCCCCGGCCCCACGGCCGAGGGGGACGGCGAGGTGTACCAGGAGGCCCGCACCCTGATCGAGACCGTCCTCGGCCTCCACCCCGACCTGTCCCGGGCCCTGCCGGCCGCCTTCGAACGGGGGCTGCTCGACGTGCCGTTCTGCCTCCACCCCGACAACGCGGGCCGCTCCGCGGGATTCGTCGACCCCGGGGGGCGGCTCCGCTGGGCCCGCACCGGCGCCATGCCGATCCGCCCGGACGCGGGCGCCGACGCGGCCCCGCTCACCGCGGCCGGTCTGCTCGCCGCACTTCACCACGTCGCCGACCGCTACGACAGCCCCCGGCACCACGACGGCGGCGACGACCACGACCACGACCGCCCGCCGGCCGCCCCGCTCACCGTCTGACCGCTCGTCACCAGCCTGACAGGAGAACCGTCATGGACCAGCCCCTCTCCGCCGGCGCACCGGCGACCCCGCCCCCGCTGGGCGAGCACCTCCGCTCGCCGCAGCTGCGCGCCGCCATGCTCGTCCAGCAGGAGGCCCTCCACGCCGCCCGCGCGTTCCTGCGCGGCGAGGGCTTCACCGAGCTGCTGCCCCCGCTCGTCGGGCCCGTCACCGACCCCGGCGGCCGCGGCGCCAAGGCCCTCGACGTCGACTACTACGGCCACCCGTACAAGCTGATGACCAGCGCCATCCTCTACAAGCAGGCGTCCCTGCGCGGCTTCCCCCGGCTCTTCTACGTCGCCCCCAACGTGCGCGTCGAGCCCGAGGAGACCGCCACCACCGGCCGTCACCTCGTCGAGTTCCACCAGATCGACGTGGAGATCGCCGACGGGAGCCGCGAGGACGCCCAGGAGATCGCCGCGGGGCTGCTCACCCACGTCACCGAGCACATGTGGACCGCCGTCCCCGAGATCCTCGGCGAACTCGGACGGACGGAGGGGGACTTCGCCGACGTCCGCGCAGGCAAGTACGACGTCCGCACCCACGACGAGGCCGTGGCCCGCCTCCTCGCCGCCGGCCACCCGCAGAACCCCGACGGAGAGATCGACTGGGCCGGCGAGCGGCTCCTCTCCCTGGAGAGCGACCGCCCCTTCTTCGTCAACGACTACCCCAAGGGCTCCCGCGGCTTCTACGACCGCGAGGACCCCGAACGCCTCGGCGTCCTGCGCAACTTCGACCTGATCGCCCCGCACGGCTACGGCGAACTCGTCTCCGGCAGCGAGCGCGAGGCCGACTACGCCACCATCGTCACCCGCATGCGCGAGAGCGGGGAGAACCCCGCCAAGTACGCCTGGTACCTCAAGGAGGCCCGCGACGGCATGCCGCCCAGCGCCGGATTCGGCATGGGCCTCCAGCGCCTGGTCCGCTTCCTCACGGGCCTCGACGCCCTGTGGCAGGTCAGCGCCTACCCGAAGCTCCCCGGGGTGGTGGCCCCGTGACCGCCCTCGACGCCCCCGGCCTCCCCGAGCGCGCGATCCGCGCCCGCGCCCGCAACGGCACCGCCGAGGTCTTCCCCGACCCCGCCACGTACGGCACACGGCTGTACGGACCGGGTCCGGCGACCGCCGCCGACGACCTCGACCGGGCGCGCATCGTCCCGCCCGTCTTCATGCCCCAGCGCCTGGAGAAGCTCATCGACCTCGCCCGCGAACCGGAGTTCACGGACGTCGACCTCGGCTCCCGCGTCGGCGGCTTCACCACCCGGCTGCCCCTCTACCTGTCCGCCTTCGGCTCCACCCGCGCCGGCAGCGGCGACCTCGCCGTCCACGCGAGCCGGCAGGCCGCCCGCCTCGGCATCCCCATGGTCATCGGCGAGAACATGATCCCCGTGCACGGCTACCGCCGCGCCGGCGACGCCACCCGCTCCGCCCTCCTCGCCCGGGTCGAGGCCTACCTCGACGCCGCACCCGACGGCGTCGGCGGCGTCGTCGTCCAGCAGTCCACCGAGGACGCCGACTCCGAGGTCTGGAACCTCCTCTACAGCGACCCCGCCTTCCGGCCCCTCCTGGAGTCCGGCCGGCTCGCCTTCGAGCTCAAGACCGGCCAGGGCGCCAAGCCCGGCCTCGGCGGCATGACCGTCGTCGACCGCGCCGAGGCCGAGCAGCTCGCCCGCCGCTTCACCGTCAGCGACGTCCTCGGCCCGGACGGCGGGCACCGGCTGCGCTGCGCCACCCCCGGCACCTTCACCGACGAGATCCTCCGCCAGCAGCTGCGCTTCATGCGGAACAACTTCCCCAAGGCCCGCACCTGGGTGAAGTTCCACCCGGGCCGCGACGTCGCCCACGCCGCCCGCACCGCCTGGTCCGCCGGAGCCGACGCCGTCACCGTCGACGGCGCCGAGGGCGGCACCGGCTGGGCCCCGGGCGTCTTCCTCGACCACGTCGGCCTGCCCCTCGCCGAATGCCTGCGCCGCATCGGCCGCCCCGACGGCTGCCTGCTCGCCGGCGGCGGCATGTGGGAAGGCGGCCGCGCCCTGCGCGCCCTCGCCCTGGGGGCCACCGCCGTCGGCCTCGGCCGCGCGGCCCTCGTGGCCGTCGACGAGGACCCCGAGCACGGCCTGGAACGCCTCGCCGACGGCATCGCCCTCGAACTGCGGCTGCTCGTCAGCGCCCTGGGCAAGTACACCGTCGCCGCCCTGGGCCCCGAGGACCTGTGGTGGCCCGACGGCCACCCCTCCCACGCCGGCCACCCCTCCCACGCCGGTCACACCGCCGAGGCGCCGCCCCCGGGCGTCGCCGACCCGGCCGGAGCGACGCCATGACCGCGCACCGGCGGCGCGCCGGGGACCACGCCGTCCACGCCTGCTTCTCCGTCAGGGAGGCCCCGGGCATCAGCGTGACGGTCTCTCCCGACGGGACCGGCCTCGTCGGCACCGCCCGGCACACGGCCCAGCGCGCCCTCGCCGAGGCGGGCCGCGGCTACCTCGGCGGACGCGTCGAGCTGCGGACGCCCCGGACCCCCGCCCCGGTCACCTCCCGGCCCAGCGCCTTCGGCACGCGCCGGCGGCGCGCCGTGCGCCGGGCCGCCGACCGTGCGGTGGCCCTCGCCGTCGCCGCCGGCCTCCGGGGCGACGCCGACGGCGTCCGGGTCCACGTCCGCCCGCCCCTCTGACCCGGGGCCGCCGTCTCCGCGCCCCTGCCCGCGCCCCGGCTCCCCTCCGACCGGAGCCGTCGCCTCCGCACCCCGCTCTCCGTCCCGGCCCCCCCGCTCCTCGACCACAGAAAGCCGACCCCATGGGAACGACCCCCACGACCAGCGCACCGACGGGCCCCGCGCCCACCGTCGACTGGCGCCGCGTCAGCAGTCTCGTCATCGGCCAGGCCGCCGTCCAGGCGGGCAGCTTCGCCCTCCTGATCGCCATGAGCTGGACGGCGGTCCAGCTCGGCGGCCGCGAAGCCGTCACGTACGTCACCCTCGCCGCCACCCTGCCGCGCGCCCTGCTGCTCCTCTTCGGCGGAGCGCTCGCCGACGCGCTCGGCCCCCGCGCCGTCCTGCTCCGCGCGACCGGCGTCCGGGTGCTCGTCCTCGCGGCCGGGATCGCGGTGACCGCCACCACCGAGACCCTCTGGCCGCTGATCGCCGTCGCCCTCGTCGACGGCGTCCTGCTCGGCCTCACGGGACCCGCCTCCGGGGTCCTGCTGCCCCGCCTCGCCCCGCAGGACCAGCTCGGCCGGGCCAACTCCCTCTTCTCCATGGTGCTGCGGCTCGCCCCCATCGCCGGCTCGCCGCTCGGCGCCTGGCTGGTCGTCGTCGGAGGCCTGCCCGTGGCCATGACGGCCGCGGCCGCCGGCTGCGCCGTCTGGCTGGCCTGCGCCGCCCACGTCACCCACGGCATGTCCCGGCCCGAGCGCGCCCCCCAGGGGCCCTCCCTGCTGCGCCGCTCCGGTGACGGCTTCCGCCTCCTCGCCGCCCACCCGCGACTGCGGTGGATGTTCGTGGCCTGCTTCTGCATGGACCTGGCCTTCCTGTGGCCGGCCGAGGTCGCCCTGCCCCTGCGGGCCGCCGACGAGGGCTGGGGCGTCGGCGCCGTCGCCCTGGTCCTGTCCGTCTTCGGCGCCGGCGCGCTGGCGTCCGCCGCCCTGGGCGCGGCACTCGCCCACCGCATCCCGGCGCACACCAAGCTCGTGGTGACCGGGGTCGGCCTCGCCGCCGGGATGGCCGCCATGGCCCTCGTCCCCTCGCCCGTCGTCCTGGCCGGCACGGCCGGAGCCGTCGGCCTGCTCTCCGGCCTCAACGGCCCGGCCCTGGTCACCGCCTACCAACAGGCCGTTCCCGAGGGCCGGATGGGCGCCGCGATGTCCACCTTCGCGCTCTCCGGCATCGGCGCGGCACCCCTGTCCCTGGCCGTGTTCAGCCCCGTCTCGCTCTCCCTCGGGGTGACCGGGACCTGGCTGCTGTGCGCGGGCCTCGCCCTCCTCTCCCCGGTCGCCGCGGCCGTCGCCCTGCGCGGTGGGGCGGCCCCCGCCGCGCCGCGCGCCGGCACCCGTGCCCGTACCGCACCGGAGCCCACCGCCACTTCCGTGTGAGGCAGACATGATCCCGCTGGTTTCCCCGCCACCGACGGCGGTCACGCCGTCCGGCCCGCTGATCCCGACCACGCTTCCGCCCCTGACCGCGGCCCTGCCACGGCTGCCCGGCCTCCGTCCGGTCCGGCCGCAGCTGTGGCTGGTGGCCACCGCGACCCACCAGGACGCCGTCACCCGGTACGCCCCCCTCGTCCTGGACACCGGGGAACTGGCCCGCGCCGAGGAGTTCCGCCGCCCCGGCGACCGCGCCACCTACCTGTGCGCGCACGTGGGGCTGCGCCGTCTCCTCGGCGCCCACCTGGGCGTCGTGCCCCGCGCCGTGTCGGTGGCGCGGGCGCCGTGCCCCTGCTGCGGCGAGCCGCACGGGCGCCCCGTACTGACCGACGGGCACCCGCACTTCTCGCTCTCCCACTGCGAGGGGCTGAGCCTGATCTCCGTCGCGTCCACACCCGTCGGCGTGGACATCGAGCGGGTGCCGGCGGCGCACACCGTCGCGGAGGCCTCGGAGGTCCTCCACCCCGCCGAGGCGGCGGAACTCGCCGTCCTCGCCCCCGCCCACCGGCCCGCCGCGTTCGCCCGCGTCTGGACCAGGAAGGAGGCCTATCTGAAGGGGCTCGGCATCGGCCTGGGCGCCGATCCGTCCGCCGAGTACGTGGGCGCCGGCCCGGTCCCGTCCGCACCGCCGGGCTGGCTCCTCGCCGACGTCACCGTCCCGGACGGCCACCGCGCCGCCGTGGCCCTGCGCCGGTGAAGGGCCCGGGGCGTCGGCGGGCGGCCCCGGACCGGACGGCGCTCCTCAGGCCGCGCCGTCGAGCAGGGGCAGCACGTCCCTGCGGTAGAAGTCGAAGAAGCCCCGTTGTTCCGGGCCGATCCGACCGATGTGCAGCCGGTCGACGCCGACGTCCACGAACCGGCGGAGGTGCCGGACGTGCTCCTCGGGGTCGGGGCCGCAGGCCACCGCCGCCGCGACCGTCTCCTCGGTCACCGGGGTGGAGGCCTGCTCGAAGTGGGCGCGGCCTGCGCGACCAGCGCGGGGTGGAGCCGTACGGTCGGACAGGTCACGGCCGTCCCGACGGGAAGCCGCACGGCCTGGGACAGCGCCCCGATCACGGACCACACGAAGGGGCTCCGGCCCCGCCCCCGGTACCCACCCGGCCCGTACTCCGGTGCGCCGGGCTCACGTCCCGGACGGCGTCCCGCCCCGGCGGCGGGGCACGTGGATGTCGAGGACGCAGACGTCGTCCCGGTTCCCCGTGCCCGTCCCCGCGAGCATCCGGGCGACCATGGGGTCACGGCCCTCGCGCACCAGCCGCAGCGCCTCGGCGGCCAGCCGGGCGAGGCCCATCGAGATGTCCTCGCCCGGCTCCTCCACGAGGCCGTCCGTGTAGAACAGCAGGTGATCCCCGGGCAGCAGGTCGACCACGGCCTCCTCGTACCGGGAGCCGTGCAGGGCGCCGAGCAGCGGACCCTCGGGCTGGGGCAGGAAGCGCGCCTCGTCGTCCCGGATCAGCAGGGGCGGCGGATGCCCCGCCCGCACCCAGGTCAGACGGTGGTCCCAGGGCTGGTAGCGGCCCATGACCATGGTCGCGGTGGTGCCGCGCTCGTCGTTCGGCGTGTGGAGGAGGAGGGCGTTGAGCCTGCCGAGGACGTCGGGGAGACCGGATCCCGTGATGCTCATGCCCTTGGCGGTGAACCGCAGCTGCGCCATGGTGCCGACGGCCGCCAGACCGTGACCGGCGACGTCCCCCACGACGAACAGCGCGCTCCGGTCGGGCAGTTCGATCGCCGAGTACCAGTCGCCCCCGACGTTCAGGCCCCGGTCCGCGGGCATGTAGGCGACGTCGACGCACAGCCCCGCGAGCTCCAGCGACTGCTCGGGGATCGGCAGCAGGGTCTCCTGGAGCCGGGCGCCGAGGGCCCGCTCGGCCTTGAGCATGCCGCGCTGGACGAGGTTCTCGCGCTCGCTGTCGCGCAGGGCGAGCTCGGCGTCCTTCTGCGCGCTGAGGTCCTGGAAGAAGCCGTGCACCTCGACGGGCGTGCCGTCCGCGTCCCGCTGCGACTCCGCGACGATCCGCAGGTGGCGCACGCCGTGCGCGGTGGTGATGCGGAAGGGCTCGTCGATGGCCCGGCCGTCGCCGAGGAGCCGCTGGACGGCCGCGCCGAGCCTCGGCAGGTCCTCGGCCACCAGGTGCTCCGGCAGCTCCTCCAGACGCATGGGGCCCAGGGCTGGGTCGCGGTCGAAGACGACGTACACCTGGTCCGACCAGGTGATCGTGTCCGTGATCAGGTTCCAGCCGGCCCAGCCCAGGTTCCCCAGGCGCTGCAGGTCGGCCAGCAGGCGGGCCTCGCGCTCGCTGGTGTCGTGGCGGACCCAGGAGACCACGAGGCGTCCGCCGAGCCGGGAGGCGCGGACCGAGTACACGGACTTCTGCTGGACGCCGGCGGTCACCTCCTCGTACGTGAAGGGCTCGCCCTCGTAGACCGATCCCGTGACCAGCGTGTCCAGGTATCCGTCCCACAGGGCGGTGCCCGCCACCGTGGGGTACGTCTCCAGGATCCGTCGGCCCACCAGCTCCTTGCCGCGCCGCCCGGCCACGTCGACCGCCCCGGGCGCCGCTGCCTCGATCAGGTAGTCCTCGACGTCACCGGTCTCCGAGCGCAGCGGGGCGAGCAGCACCGCGGGATCCGACAGGGCGTCCAGAACGGCTTGGACGGCGGCGACGTCCTCCCCCGCGGCGTCGCCTCCGAGCGGGCCCCGGTCCTCCCGCAGGGGCCCGGCGCACAGTCTGACGGCCCGTCGCAGCAGCTTCCGGGTCCGTGCGTCGAAGGGCCCCGGACACGTGCGGAAGAAGCCGACGACCGTCGTCATCGGCGGGTCGCCCGGGACGGGGAGCCAGGCCCGGGAGGGCCACCGCTCGGGCGGGTCACCGATCAGGAGGTAGCGGGCCCTGTCCCGCCGCATGTCCTCCAGCCAGACCGCCTCCTGGGCGTCGACGGCCTCCAGCGCGGCGACACCGCTGAGGGGCGGGATGCGACTCCACTGTCCTGCGAGCCCGTCGCCCACGCCGGCGCTGCCGACCAGCTCCAGGTTTCCGGCCGCCGCCACGGTGTAGATCATCACCGCGTCCACGCCCTCGGGCCCGCCCAGGGTCGCGAGGAGGAGCTCCGCGACGTCGTCCGGGGTCCGTGCGTGCGCCAGTTCCCGGGCCAGCCGGGCCAGCGCCCGGCCGTGACCGGCGGGCCGGGCTCCGCCGACGACGTAGCGGGGGGTGCTGAAGGGCGACGGGGCCTCCTCCTGAGGCAGGCCGGACGGGGACGCCGCGGGCCGCGCGGACGCGGGGGCGTCTCCCTCCCCGACACGGCCCAGGGTGATCCAGCACTCCTCCAGGAGGGTCCTGCGATGCCGTTCGGCGCGGTCGAGCAGCAGCTGGTAGGCGGCCTCCGCCGGCACCCCCGCCTGGGCCATGACCACGCCCTTGGCCCGCTCGAGGACGGCCGTCATCGAGGCGCCACCCTCCAGGTCCACGATCTCGGCGCGCAACCGCGCCACGACCTTCGCCAGAGCACGCACTTCGGGTGCCGCACCCTCGCCCGGGTCGGGGGTCGCCACATCGCCCTCCATACGTCTGAGCATGCCACGGCCGGGCATGCCGCGTCCCGCCCGGAACGCCTGCGGCGTCCGGCCGGGAAGACCTTCCCCGACGGGCCGACCGCCACGCGTTCCACCCCGTCGCACGCGAGTCGGCGGGAAGGACGAGACCGGTCGTCGGTCCCGTCGCTCGGAGAACCCCTCGGCGGTGACCCGGTACGGACGGAGGGCACGGTGCCCGGGCCCCCGCCGGGACCGGGACACGGCCCTCGGCCCGGTCCGGGACCCGCCCTCGGCCCGGTCCCGGAGAGCGAGCCGACGGACGGCGGCCGTCCGCTCAGGCGGCGCCGCCGCGCGCCACCACCCGGAACGTCTTCAGGGACGGGTCGGCGGCGTCGGACACGAGCACACCGTGCTCGATGCCGCTGCGCAGGTAGTCGACCACCTCGGCGGTGATCAGCTCACCGGGCGCCACCACCGGTACCCCCGGCGGGTACGGGCTGATGGTCTCCGCCGAGATCCGCCCGACCGCGTCCTCCGCGGCCACGTGCTCCGCGGGCCCGAAGAAGGCGTCGCGCGGCAGGCACGCCTGCTCCAGCTCCAGCGCCCGGGGCGTCGGCAGGTGGACGGCCGTCCTCGGCTCGATCCCGTCGGCGCCCTCCACCAGCGCGTGCAGCGCCTCCACGAGCCGCCGTTCCGTCGCGTCGTCGTCCGCGTGCGTGATCGACGCGGAGATCCGGCACGTGTCGGAGCCGCCCATGTCGACGTGGCAGTTCTCCCGCAGCCACTCCGCCGCCTGCATCCCGGTGATGCCGAGGCCCCGGACGTCGATGACGACCTTGAGGGGGTCGTAGTCGGCGGCGAGCCCCGCGTCGACGACCTCGACGCCCATCGGTTCCAGCCCGGGCAGCCCCGCGGCGGCCTCGCGCACCCGCAGGGCCCGCCGGAGCGCACCGTCGAGCAGCTCCTTCCCGTGCTCGGCCATCTGCCGCCGCCAGCCGTCGAGCGTCGCGTACACCAGCGTGGAGGCGCTCGTCGTCCCGAGCAGGTCCTCCCGCTGCTTGAGCACCTCGGCCGACACCCGGTCGTGCTGGAGGTGGAAGACGGAGCTCTGCTCGATCGCCCCGCCCATCTTGTGCACGCTGGTGATCACCAGATCGGCGCCCGCGTCGATGCCCCAGACCGGCAGGTCGGGATGGAACGGCAGGTGCGCGCCCCACGCCTCGTCGACGATCAGCGGCACGCCGGCGGCGTGGCACACCTCGGCCACGCCCCGCACGTCGGCGCACGTGCCCCAGTCGGTGGGGGTGATCAGCAGCATTCCCTTGGCGTCCGGGTGCTCCTCCAGCTTGCGGCGCACGTCGTCGGGCTCGGGCGGATGGGCCATGTGCCGGTCGGCGTCGAACTTCGGGTGCACCCAGATGGGCTGGACCCCGTTCAGGATGACCGCCGCGATCACGGACTTGTGCGCGTTGCGGGACACGAGCAGCTTCTCTCCCGGGCCCGCGACGGAGAGCATCGCCGTCTTCACCGACAGGGAGCTTCCGCAGGTCGAGAAGAAGGCCTTCTCCGCGCCCACGGCATCGGCCATGAGCTCTTGGGCCTGTTCCAGCACGCCCTGGGACAGCCTGCGGTCGTCCAGGCCGTTCAGCATCAGCACGTCCGAGCGGAAGACGTCGGCCCCGACCACGGCGGACACCCTGGGGTCGGCCCCGCGGCCCTGCTTGTGTCCCGGAGGGCCGAAGACGACGTCCCCCCGGCTCCGGAAGTCCTGCAGTGCCTCGAGTACGGGTGCGTGCGAGTGGTCCATGCTTCCTCCGGTTCGGTCCGCCCGCCTTCCGGCGGGGGCACACTGTTGTGGCCTCTGACGCGTCTGCCCGGGGCCCCCTCACGAAAACGGGAGCCCACCAGGGGGTACGAGGCCGGTGGCCGCCCGTGCGGAGCGGCATGAAGCGGCGCGGACGGGGCACGTGCGCGGTGGGGCCCCCGAAGCCGCCGCTCGCCGGTTCCCCTCCACGGCCGGGCGGCGGCCGGCACCCGCGCGACGAGCGCGCCGCCCCCGGACCCGGGGGCGCCCCACACGAACGGCCCAAGCGTCCGGAGCTTTCACCCACGGCGTTCCGCTCACGGCGGGGGCCCGGGGGGGGGGGGAGGGAGGGCGCGGCGGGGGGGGGGGGCGCGGGGGGGCCCGCGGAGGGGGGTGGGTAGGAGGGTGTGTGGGGGGGAGGGGGGGGAAGGCGCG
>NZ_JBVJPE010000021.1:32024-111782 GCF_055582805.1 Streptomyces sp. NPDC107498
GGGCCCGGCGTCGATGTCCCCACTCGCGCGAGTGGGGACATCGACGCCGGGCCCCCGCCAGCGGCTCAGGCCTCGGCGGTTCCGTCGGCGACGCCCGTACGGAGTCGTGCTTCCAGACGGCCCGCGACGGTCCGCGTCTCGAACGCGGGCTGCGGTGCCGTGGCGGGACCGGTCACGTTCCAGCCGTCCGACAGGCGGAAGGTGCTGCCGTGCCAGGGGCAGCGGACGCAGCCGTCGACGACGGTGCCCTCGGCGAGCGGTCCGCCCATGTGGCTGCACCGTGCGGCCAGGACACGGACCTCACCGTCCGCGTCCCGCACGATCACGACGGGCACCTCGCCGATGCGGCCCTGCCGGGGCCGGCCCTCGGGCAGGGAGACCACCTCGCCGAGGTCGTGCCAGCCCGGCTCGACCAGGTCGGCGACCTCCTCGGCGTGGTTCGCCCCCGCCCCCTGCCGGTACGCCAGATGGCCGCCGATCGCCCCGCCGGTGCCGATCGCGGCGAGACCGCAGAACGCCCACGCCTTCCCGCGCCAGTGGTGCCCGCGGCACCGGGCCGAGAAGGAGGCCGTGTAGAGGGCCACGCCGGTGATGTTCGCGGCGGCGTGGACGAGCCCCACCCGCAGCTGCGGGCGCCGCAGCTCCGCCCAGTCGGTCCAGCCCGACACGGCGGACGGCAGCGCCCCCACCAGGCCCGCGCCGACGAGGTAGCGCGCCGCCCGCCGTTCACCGGGGAGGAGGTCGAGCACGGCCGCCGACAGCCAGGCCCCGACGGGGAGCTGCACCAGGAGCGGATGGACCGGATGCCCGAGCCAGCGGCCGTGGAGGGCGTCCCGGGCCCGGCCGAGCGGAAGGCCCTGCACGGTGCGCCGCAGGGCGTCGACGACCCGGTCGCACCGGGCGGAGTTCTCGATCCGCTCCATCGCCGCCAGGACGCGGCCCGGCCCCTTGGCCGACGGCAGCACCGCGCGGGCGAGTGCGAGGGAACGGCGGGGAATGTCTTGGGTGGCCATGGCTGGCGTGTAACCCGTGGCGCCGCCCGGAAACGGACCCGCGGGGACGGATCCGGCGGGGGAGCGCCCGCGCACGAGCGGGCCCCCGTCGGCCGGGGCGCCGGAACCACCGGGCGCGTGCGCTGCGCCTGCCGATGACGGGCCTTTGTGCAGATAATGCTCGTGTCGCCCTCCGTCGTGCTCTCACGAAGCGGAGCGTCCTGCGGCGAGGAGCGGGATCCGGAGCGGGAGGAGCCATGCTCATCAGGCATCTGGTCGAGGACGGAGTCCTGCACCTGGCACTCCTGCGCGATCTGGACGTCCCCAGTCGTGCCGCGGCCGCCCTGCAGATCGAGACGCTCCTCCTGGCGCATCGACCGCGTCTGGTCAGGATGCAGCTGCCCACCGCCGAGCCCTCGCCCGCGTCGCTCAGCGCGCTCGCGCGCGCCCGGCGGATGTGCGAGGGCCTGGGCATCCCCCTGACGGTCGTCGGCCCCGCCCCGGTCGTCGACCCGCTCTGACGCCCGGGGAGCGCGACCGCCCCCGGGGTTGACCACGTGACCGTACGGCCCCCGAAGGCGACGACGAGGCGGCCGACCGTGCGCGACCGGCCGCCGTGCGGCACCGGGCCCGGCCGCCCCGGAGGCGCGGTCGGCGGCCGTGCCCCCGACGGCGTGAAGTGCCCCGTGCCGTCCCCTCGTTGCGGCAGCGTGTTCCATCGCCGACACGGGCGAGTGATCATTGGCCGTGATCGCCTTCAGGGGCCGGGGGCGACCGCGCGCCGCACCTAGACTCCCCGCACATGTCGCTCTGGCTCCTCAACCACTTCAGCACCTTCACCCTCGCCGTGGTCACCGTCGGCGGGACCGTCGTCCTCGCCGTGGCCGGCAGCGTGCTGCTCCGCCGCAGGTACCCCTCGCTGGCCCGGGGGGAGCACAACGACATGGTCGGGGTGACGCTGGGGATGTTCGGCGCGATCTACGGGATCATCCTCGCCTTCGTCATCGTCACCCTCTGGACCCAGCTGGACGGCACGCAGACCATCGTCGCCAGCGAGGCCACCGACGCCGCGCTCATCGCCCGTGACGCCGCCGCCTTCCCGCCCCCGGTCCGTGCCGACCTCGACGCGGCCGTCAGCGGCTACGTCCACGCGGTCGTCGAGGACCAGTGGCCCCGCATGCGCGCCGGACAGCCGAGCTACGGGGCCACGGAGAGGCACCTCCGGTCCGCCTTCGACGTCCTCCAGTCGTACGACCCGGCCTCCCCGCGCGAAGAGGTCTTCTACGAGCAGGCCGTCGCCCACCTCAACGACGTCGCCGCCCAGCGCCGCGCCCGTCTGAACATGGCCCAGCAGGAACTCCCGCCGCTGCTCCAGGTCCTGGCCTTCGGCGGTGCGATCGTCCTCGTCCCGCTCACCTTCCTCTACGGCATGCGCAAGCTCCGGATCCAGCTCCTCTTCGTCGCCTCCGTCGCCGGCCTCATCGGCTTCAGCCTGCTCCTGGTCTTCGTCCTCGACCGCCCGTTCGCGGGGGACCTGAGCGTGAGCCCCGCCCCGTACCGCGAGGGGGCGCTCGCCCCGTACTGGAACCGGTGAACGGCGGGGCGCGGCGCCGGGGTCAGGAGTGGCTGATGACCACTTTGCCGAAGGCCGTGCCGGTGGCGTAGTGGCGGTAGGCGTCGACGGCCTCGTCGAAGGGGAAGACGCGGTCGACGACCGGCCGCAGCCCGTGCGCCTCGATCAGGGCGTTCATGGCGGTGAACTGGGCGCGGCTGCCGACCGCCACGCTGCGGACGGTCGCGCCGGAGGCGAAGAGGGCGTACGGGTCGAGCGGCGGGGCGGTCCTGCCCGTGAAACCGACGCACGCGATGGTGCCCGCCAGGGCGATGGCGCGGACGGACTCGTGGAGGAGTCCGGCGACGTCGACGATGCGGTCGGCGCCCCGTCCGCCCGTGAGGGAGCGGACCCCGCCGGCCCAGTCGGGGGCGGCCGAGCGGTCGACGACGGCGTCGGCGCCGAGCTCGCGCAGCCGCGCGACCTTGGCCGGGCCGCCGGTCGTGGCGATCACGCGCGCGCCGAGCGCCCTGGCGAACCGGAGAGCGAAGAGGGAGACGCCGCCGGAGCCCTGCACGACGACCGTGTCGCCGGGACTGACCCCCGCTCCGTCGCCGGTCAGCGCGTTCCACGCCGTGACCGCCACGCAGGGCAGGGTGGCGGCCTCCACGTACGTCAGGTGCGCGGGCACGGTCACGAGCGAGTCCGCGTCGACGAGGGCGAACTCGGTGAGCATGCCGTCCAGGGAGCCGCCGCGCTGCGCGAGGTGCTCGACGGCGAAGGGGCCGTCCTGCCAGGAGGGGAAGAGCGTCGCGGCGACGCGGTCCCCGAGGCGCACCGACTCGACGTCCGGGCCGACCGCGACCACCTCTCCGGCCCCGTCGGAGACGGGGACGACGTCCGGCTGGACCGGAAGGACGTAGGTCCCGTCGAGCACCATGAGCTCGCGGAAGCTCAGGGACGTCGCCCGCACCGCCACCAGGGCCTGGCCGGGGCCCGGCACGGGGACGTCGTGCTCGCGGACGGTGAGGCCGGAGAGCCCGGCCCCGCTGTGCGACAGGTGGTAGCTCCGCATCGGTCGTGCCCTTCGTGAGACGTGGGTGGGGACGTGGGTGGCGCGGGGGAGACGGGTGACGGCGGCGGGGGCCGGGCGGCCCGGTCCGGGTCTCACGCGGCGTCGGACCCGGCGGCCGGCGGGACCTCCCCGGCCGTCTTGCCGAAGCCGAGCGACTCGACGATCAGGCCGTCCGTCACGCGCATCACGTTGACGCCCTGCACCCACTGGTCGGGCCCGTCGCCGAAGCGGTAGGCCCACACGATCGTCGCGCGGTCACCGGCCACGATGACCTCCTGCGGGGTGAACCGCGCGGCGTCGTCGTCGACGAGGGCGGTCCACCACTCCGTACGGGCTTCGCGTCCGGAGACCCGCTCCCCGCGCGGCGCGGGCTGGACGCTCTCCACGACGCAGTCCTCGGCGATCAGGTCGGCGAGGAGGCCGGCCTCGCGGTCGGTGAACGCGCGGTTGAAGCGGGCGATGACTTCGGCGGTGGTGCGCACGGACATGACGCCTCCTCGAAAGAGATAGACCGTTCGGTCTACGAGGGCTATAGATAGAACGGTTGATCTACCGTGTCAAGTGCTGCAGAATTGCCGCATGAGCACTTCCGTGAAGCCGGGGCCCCGTGAGCGACTCCTGCTCGCCGCGCAGGAGTTGACCTACCGTCAGGGCGTCGGCGTCGGCGTGGACGCCCTGCTGAAGGAGGCCGGGGTCGCCCGCCGCTCGCTGTACGAGCACTTCGGCGGCAAGGACGGCCTCATCGCCGAGGTGCTGCGCCGCAGCACCGCCGAGGACGTGGGGCGCTACCGCTCCACCATGGACTCCGCGGGGGACGACCCCAGGGCCCGGCTCCTCGCGGTCGTCGACCGGCTCGGCCGCATCGCCGCCGACCCGGACTTCCACGGCTGCCGCTACCTCGCCGCCGACCTCGCGCTCACGGACCCGGAGCACCCCGGGCACGAGGTCACCAGGGAGTACCGGCGCACCCTCCGGGGCCTGTTCGCGGACGAGTTCGCCGCCCTCGGACACGCCCGGCCCGACTTCGCCGCCGACCAGCTGCTCATCCTCGTCGACGGCCTCCTCGCCGCCGGCGCGACCCGCCCCGGCGTCGAGCCCGCCGCCGCGGCCCGCGCCCTGGCCGGACACGTCATCGACGCCGGCCTCGCGTAGGGGGTGCCCTTCGGGCCGCCCCCCGGGAGCGTCTTGCCGATCGGGGGCCACGCCTCGTGCACCCGGGGCGGCAGCTCCATCGGTCGTCGGGCCCCGTCGCGCCGAGCGGCGCCAGAAGGGCGGATCAGTGGGCGTAGCGGCCCGTGTCGATCTCCCAGCGGTGGTAGCCGGCGATCCAGGCGGCGAGCCCGTCGACGTACCGGCGGGCCGCCTCGCGAGCGGCCGGGGGGAGGCCCAGGAGCTCGCATATCTCGGGGACCTCGGACGACAGCTCCACGAAGCGGTCGACCATCGCCTGCGCCTCGCGCATCACTTCGACGGCCGCCTCGTCGGGGGTGCCGCCGAGCTCCTCGCGGACGATCATCACGATGTTGGCGACGTCGCCGCGGGCGATCTCCTGCGCGTACGAGTGCACGTCGTTCGTGAACGACGGTATGTCCGCGGCCAGTTGGCGCATCCGCCGGAAGGACGGATGGTGCAGAACCTCCTGCGGCAGCTCGAACCGGTTGAGCCGCTCGACCATGTCGAAGAGGGTCTCCATGGCGGCCGTGCCCCGGCGGAGCGCCAGATAGCCCTCCCGGTCGGGGAGGCGCCCGGAGAGCCGGCCGGCGGCCTCGGCGGGGTGGCAGGCGAAGTACCACTCCCAGTTGTAGGCGGACCGGGCGAGCCACCGGGCCGACATGCCGCGCACGCTGCGCTCCCAGAGGTCGGCGAAGGCCTGCTCGACGGCGGTACGGGCGCCGGGCTCGGGGCCGTTCCCGTGCAGAAGGCCCGTCAGCCGGGTGCACATCTCGGCCACTCGGGCCGGGGAGCGGCCGAGGCCCGAGTCGAACCGGTCGTCGAAGAGGAAGTAGAAGCCGAGCAGGTCCGCGGCGAGGACGAGGTCGTCGGCGGCGGAATCCGGGCTGGTGAACGCGGCGAGACGGGGCACGTCCCACTTCTCGTACGCCGGCAGGGCGACGGTGACGGCAAGGCCCTCGTGATGGAGGAGCCAGTCCCGGTGGCGCTGTGCGACGGTTGCCCGGTTCGGGTTGCTGCGAGGTGGAAACGGCAGGTCGAGCATGGTGGCGTTGGACACTGGCACCCCCAGGTTCTGATCCCGGGTCATCCCGTGACGCCCCCGGCGCGATCGAAGATTACTTGAATTGATCATCAACTGCCAGGAGTGGCAAGCAGATCGCTTTCAAGCCAGTGGAAGTGTGGCGTCCGGATCGGCCGGGGCGGGGAGCGTCCGACCGGGTGCGAGACCGTCGGCACCTGTCGGCCGTGGGGCCGGGCCGGAAGTCGCCGTATCGGTCGCGCGTTCCCCCGTTCGCCGCGACGGGTGGTTCGTCCCCCGTCCGCGCCACCCGTGGGCGGGGGAGCGCGTTGGGGTTGCCGTGACGCCCGGTGCAGTGACGGTTCTGCATCCGGGACCTGCGGGTTCTGTATCGACTCCCGACCGCGGTGGACCGATGGCGGGAGCGAAGATCTGGAGGGTGCGCGGTGCCGGAGATGCGGAATCGGGACGAGGGACACGGCGCCCGGTTCGTGGCCTGCTTCCGGGACGGTCAGGCCCTGGTCGGACGCGACGGGGAACTCGCCGCGCTCCGGGCCGCCGTGTCCGGACACCGGCTGGTCACCGTGACCGGAGCGGCCGGGACGGGCAAGAGCCGACTGGCCCTGGCCGCCCTCGCGCCGCCCCCCGAGGGCCCCGCGCGGACGGTGGTGCGGGTGCGCTGGCACGACGGGATCCCCGTCGGACGCCGGGCGCTGACCGTGCGGGTCGCCCGGGCCCTGGGCGGCGCCGGCGTGCCCTGGGACGTCGACCGGGCCCTGAGCGACTCGGGCCCGCCCCGGGATCCGGCACCCGCGGAGCTCGCCGCGCCGGCTCGGCCCGCTCCGGCGGGCGAGGTGCTCCTCCTCCTGGACGACGTCGACCCCGTCCACACGGAGTGCATCGGCATGGTCCAGACGCTGCTGATGACCCGGCCGGCGGTACGCGTCCTGGTGACCGCGCGGCGACCGCTCGGCCTCGGGGACGAGCAGGTGGTCCGACTGGCGCCCCTGCCGGTGGAGCCGGCACCCGACCGGCCGGGCGCGTCACCCGCCGCGGAGCTCCTCGTCTCCCGCGCGCGGGAGCGCGGATGGAGCGAGGAACCCGATCCGGCGGCCGTGACACGGGTGTGCCGGCTGCTCGAAGGCGTCCCCCTGGCCCTCGAACTCGCCGCGGGCCGACTGGGGGAGTGGACGATGGAGGAGCTGGCCGCCCACCTGGAGACCGGCCGGTGCCGCCTGTCCGACCCGAACCCCCTCCTGCTGCGGCACCGCACGCTGCGCACCTCCATCGGGGCCGTCCACGCCCTGTGCGAACCGACCCAGCGCAAGGTCTGGCGCCGGCTCAGCGTCTTCACCGGGCCCTTCACGGAGGCGGCGGCGGTCTTCGTGTGCCTGGGCTCCGACCTCGCACCGCACGAGGTGCCCCCCGCCCTGGCGACCCTGAGCGCCACGGGCGTGCTCCGGACGCTCGGGGAGGCGGGCGCGGTGCACCCGCCCCGCTACCGCATGGCCCGGGCCGCCCGCGACTTCGGCGCCGAACGGCTCGCGGCGGCGGGCGAACGGCCGATGACGCGGGACCGCCACGCCGTCCACTTCCGCGGTGTGGCGGCCGTCGCCGAGACCCTGTGGAACACCGGCCTGCAACGACAGGCGCTCCAGACCGTCCAGGACGAACACGACGACCTGATGGCCCTCGTGCACCGCGCCGGCGACGGGTCCGGCCACGCCGAGACGGCCCTGGAGACCATGCTGCACCTGTGGTTCTGGTGGGCGGTCCACGACCACGCCCGGGAAGGCGGCGACCGACTGCACGGACTGCTGCCCCGGCTGCCCGCCGACAGCCCGCTCGTGGCGCGGGGCCGATGGCTCGCGGCCTGGCTCGGCGCGGCGCGGGACCCGCGCACGGCGCACCACCTGCTCTCCCTCGCCTGGCCCGCGGCCGTGCTCGCCGGCGACGACGCCCTCCTCGGCCACATCGCCCATGTGCACGGAACCCTGGCGTGGCGACGGCAGGACCGCGAATCGGCCGCCCGGTACTACCGGCAGGCGGCGGACACCACGCCCAGCGGCGCCCCCTGGGGCCCGCCCCCCGCCGTGAGCCTCGCCGCCCTGGCCGTGGTCCAGGCCCACCACGCCCCCGCGGAAGCGGCCCGCACCGCCCGGCGGGCGCTCGCCCAACCCGGCTGTGCCGACGACGCCTGGGCCACGGCGCTGGCCCACTACGCCCGCGCCTTCGCCGACCACCGCTCCGGACGCACCGGCCGCGCCCGGCACCGGGCCGGCCGCGCCCTGGCGGACCTCGATGCCCGGCTCGACGCCCCGCAGGCCCGCCGTGCCCTGCGCCTCCTCCTCGCCACGACGACGGTCGGCACGCCGACCCAGCGCCCTCGCCCGCACGTCCCCGTACTACGCGACGGAACCAGGTCCCCCTCGACGACGGCGAGCCTGGCCCGACGGTGACCTCCCGCTGCCGGTCCGGGGCCGTCGCCGCCGGCTCCGGACCGCCGCTGACCGGTCCGGACCGCAGCGAAGGCGGGGCCCCGCCACCGCGAGCCCGCGCTCCGACGAGCCTCGCCCACGTCCCGGAAAAATAATTCGGCGACCGATGTCGAGAACCCGCGCCCTGCTCCGTCCCCGCTGTGAGAGCGACCAGAATGGGCCGCACGAGGACCGAGGAGAACATCATGGCCAAGTACCTGCTGCTGAAGCACTACCGGGGCGCCCCGGCCGCGGTCAACGACGTACCGATGGACCGGTGGACGCCGGAGGAGATCTCGGACCACGTGCAGTACATGCACGACTTCGCGGCCCGTCTGGAGAAGACCGGCGAGTTCGTCGACGGCCAGGGTCTCGCCCCCGACGGAGTGTGGGTCCGCTACGACGGCGAGGGGCGCCCGCCGGTCACCGACGGCCCGTTCGCCGAGACCAAGGACCTCATCGCCGGCTGGATGGTGATCGACGTCGACGGCTACGAGCGCGCCCTGGAGCTCGCGGGGGAGCTCTCGGCCGCCCCCGGAGCCGGCGGGAAGCCGATCCACGAGTGGCTCGAACTGCGCCCGCTCATGGCCGCGCCGCCCACCATCACGGAGTGACCACGTCCATGGACGAGGCCCTGCTCCGGAGCCTCACCCCGAGTGTGCTGGCCGTCCTCGTCCGCCGTGGAGCCGACTTCGCGGCGGCCGAGGACGCCGTGCAGGACGCGCTGGTCGAGGCGGTCCGCGTCTGGCGGGCCGACCCCTCCCCGCGCTCTCGTCCGCACTCGGGCGGGGGAGACCCCCTTCGCGATGCCAAGGGCTGGCTGATCACCGTGGCCTGGCGCAAGTTCCTGGACGCGACCCGGGCGGACACCGCCCGGCGTCGGCGCGAGGACCTCGTCGACGAGGAGCCGGCGCCCGGTCCCGTGCCCGCGACGGACGACACGCTCCAGCTCTACTTCCTCTGCGCCCACCCGTCCCTGAGTCCCTCGTCCGCGGTCGCGCTCACGCTGCGCGCCGTGGGCGGGCTGACCACCCGCCAGATCGCCGAGGCCTACCTGGTGCCCGAGGCGACCATGGCGCAGCGCATCAGCCGGGCCAAGCGCACGGTCTCGCAGGTGCGGTTCGACCGGCCCGGCGACGTCGCCACCGTGCTGCGCGTCCTCTACCTGGTCTTCAACGAGGGCTACTCCGGTGACCTCGACCTCGCCGCCGAGGCCATCCGGCTCACCCGGCAGCTCGCGGCCGCGATCGACCACCCGGAGGTGGCGGGGCTCCTCGCCCTCATGCTGCTCCACCACGCCCGCCGCGCCGCCCGGACCGCGCCCGACGGCAGCCTGGTGCCCCTCGCCGAGCAGGACCGCGCCCGGTGGGACACCGGGGCGATCGCCGAGGGCGTCGAGATCCTGCAGGCGGCCCTCGCCCGCGACCGCCTCGGCGAGTTCCAGGCGCAGGCCGCCGTCGCGGCGCTCCACGCCGACGCCCCCACGGCGGAGGAGACCGACTGGGTGCAGATCGTGGAGTGGTACGACGAGCTCACGCGTCTGACCGACAGCCCGGTCGTCCGACTCAACCGCGCGGTCGCCGTCGGCGAGGCCGACGGACCGCGCGCCGGCCTGGCGGCCCTCGCGGAGCTGGACGACTCCCTGCCCCGGTACGCGGCGGTGGCGGCGTACCTCCACGAACGCGCCGGTGACCTCACGACGGCGGCGCGCCTGTACGCCGAGGCGGCGAGGAAGGCGACCGACGTCCTGGAGCGCGACCATCTGACCCGTCAGGCCGCGCGCCTCAACACCCGTCCCGGCACGGACCGGCCCCGCTGACGGGACACCGTCTTCCCGACGGGCACCGCGTCGCTCGATCCTCCGGTGAACGTGACCGTTTCACGGAGGAGTTCGCGGCGCGACGTGTGCGAGGTGGAGGCGATGCGGAGAGGTCATTGAGAAACCTTGTTGAAGAACCCCGTACCCCCGGTTCGCACTTGATTTGCTCCTGCCAATCCGCACAGGGTTCTCTCGAACGTTTGACGCCCCACACGTCAACACGAGGAGAGATCCCTTTTCATGGCAACTCACAAGCGATCCCGCGGTCTTCGGCACGTGGCCATAGCCACGGGCGTGGCAGCCGCCGCCGTCACGGCACTGCTCGCCGGCAATCTCGCCGGGGCGGCCGCCCCGGCCGAAGGGACCGTGCACGGGCTCGGCGCCCCCGGCGCCGTCGACGGCAGCTTCGTCGTCATCCTCGACGCGTCCGCGAACAAGGCGGAGCTCGCGAAGAAGTACGGAGGCACCCTCCAGCGCTCCTACGGCTCCGAGGTCAACGGCTTCTCGGCGTCGGGACTGACCGTCCAGGAGGCCAAGCGGCTCGCCGCCGACCCCGCGGTCGGGACCGTCGTGCAGAACAAGCGCTTCAGCATCGAGGAGACGCAGGAGAAGCCCCCGTCCTGGGGCCTGGACCGGATCGACCAGGCCGTGACGGCCGGCGACGAGAAGTACGCCTACCCCGACGGCGGGGGAGGGGGCGTCACGGCGTACGTCATCGACACCGGCGTCCGGATCACCCACCAGGACTTCGGCGGCCGGGCCGTCCACGGCTTCGACGCCGTGGACAAGGACGACACGGCCGACGACGGCAACGGTCACGGCACCCACGTCGCGGGCACCATCGCCGGCACCGCCCACGGCGTCGCCAAGAAGGCCAGGATCGTCGCCGTACGGGTGCTCGACGACAACGGGTCCGGCACCACCGAACAGGTCGTGGCCGGCATCGACTGGGTGACGAAGAACCACTCCGGGCCCTCCGTCGCGAACATGAGCCTCGGCGGCGGCGCCGACGAGGCGCTCGACGCGGCGGTCCAGCGTGCCATCGCCTCCGGCGTGACCTTCGCCGTCGCGGCCGGCAACGAGTCCTCCGACGCCGGCCAGGGCTCGCCGTCCCGGGTGCCCGAGGCGATCACCGTGGCGTCCAGCACCAAGGACGACCGGCAGTCGGACTTCTCCAACTTCGGCGCGGTGGTGGACCTGTACGCCCCCGGCTCGGACATCACGTCGGACTGGAACGACAGCGACACCGGGGTCAAGACCATCTCCGGGACGTCCATGGCCACGCCCCACGTGACGGGTGCGGCGGCGCTCTACCTGGCGGCCCACCCGACGGCGACGCCCGCCGAAACGGCCGCCGGGCTGACCGGGGCCGCCACCCCGGACGCCATCGAGAACCCCTCCTCCGGCACGGCGAACAAGCTGCTGAAGGTGACGCCGTAGTCGTGCGGTGAGAACCACGGAGGATGGCCCCCGCACCGCGGGGGCCATCCCCTTTTTCTCTTTCCCCCGCCCTCTTTCCCCTTCACCCCTTTCGCCGGGAACCGGCCCGTGGCCAGAATCAGTCCCTATGGGGAAAACTGCCGCGGCGCCGAAGGGGGACGGGGATGAGCGCATGGGTGGTCCCGGGGTACACGGAGTCCCGCGAGCTGGGCGCGGGCGGCAGCGGACGCGTGGCGCTGGCCACCCACGACGCGACCGGCGTACCGGTGGCCGTCAAGTACCTCGGTGAGCGGCTCCGCTCGGACGGGGCGTTCGTCCGCGGCTTCCGTTCCGAGGCCCGGCTCCTCGGCGCCCTCGACACCCCGCACGTCGTCGGGTTCTACGAGTACGTCGAGGCGCCCGGGGGAGCGGCCATCGTCATGGAGCTGGTGGACGGCGTCGCGCTGCGCGCCCTGCTCGCCCGGGAGGGCGCGACCGGACCCGAGGCCGCCCTCGCGGTCCTCAAGGGCTCGCTCCTCGGACTCGCCGCCGCCCACCGTGCGGGCGTCGTCCACCGCGACTACAAGCCCGAGAACGTCCTCGTCGCCGCCGACGGGTCGTCCAAACTGGTCGACTTCGGGATCGCGGCCGGACGGGACAGCAGCCCGGGCGTCGCCGGGACGCCCGCCTACATGGCCCCGGAGCAGTGGAACGGCGCGCCCGCCTCGCCCGCGGCCGACGTGTACGCGGCGACCGCGACCTTCTTCGAGTGCCTGACCGGACGCAAACCCTTCACGGGGGACAACTTCGCCGAACTCGCCCTCCAGCACCTGGAGGCGCCCGTACCCGACGGACAGGCGCCGGAACCGCTGCGCCCGCTCATCCGCCGGGGCCTCGCCAAGGCCCCGCACGAACGGCCGGAGAACGCGGACGCGTTCGTCGGCGAACTGGAGTCGGTCGCCACCGCCGCGTACGGACCGGACTGGGAGGAACGCGGACGGGGCCGGCTCGCAGCGCTCGCCGCACTCCTGCCGCTGCTCTTCCCCTCCTCGGGCGGTACGGCCCGGGGCACGACGGCCCTCGCCACGACGACCCTGCCCGAACCGCCGCCGCGCCTCCGGCGCCGCGTCCCCCACGGGCTGCCCGCGGCCGCGGCCCTCGTCCTGGCGGTGCTCCTCGCCCTCGCCGCACGGGCCGGGGGAGAGGAGGCGGCCGGGGAGGAGGCCGTCCAGGCCGTCGCGACGACGAACACGTCACCGAGCGCCCGCCCACCGACCCCGAGCACGACGCCGACGACCCGGGAACCCTCCCCGTCCTCGGAAACGCCCGAAGCCCCCGCACCGACCGACACGACGACCGGGCCGACCACGACACCCCCGCCGACCACGACGGCACCGGTGGTCCCACCCGCCACGCCCCCCACGACCCCACCGACCACGCCCCCCACGACCCCACCCACCACGCCGCCCACCACCCCACCGACCACCCCGCCGCCGACGCCCCCGGTCTCCGTCACGGCCGCCTCGGTCACGAGCCTGCGCCAGACCGGGCCGACGGACGCGGAGGCCACCGTCGAGATCACGACGGACGGAACCGGCCCGGTGACGCTCCTCGTCGAGTGGTTCACCGGCGACCAGAAGGGCGCGCCCGGCACGCCGGACGGCTCGGAGACCGTCCGGCGCGAAGGGGCCGACCGGTACACCCTCACGCTCCCGCACGCGGTCCGGGGCCCCGGCTGCTACTGGGGAGTGCGCGCGACCACGGACCCCGCCGCCGCGAACGGCGGCTCCCTGCAGCAGATCTTCATCCGGCGGTGTGTGATCACATGAACGACGACGACTACAGCGCCACCGAACTGGGCAGCCACTGGTTCCAGCGCCCGGCACCCGACCCGACCCCCGACCGCGTCGAGGGCGAGGTGCTGCGCTTCGGTCCCGGGGTGACCGCGGCCGCCGCCCGCCGCGCCGGGAACACCCCGACGGCGGCCCAGATCTGGCACGGCACCCTGCCCGGCGCCCCGCCACCCCGCCGACCGCGCACGCGCCGGCTGCTGCGGTACGCGCCCGCGGCCGCGATCCTGCTCGTCGTCCTGGCCCTGCTCGCCTGGCGCGAGTACGGCCCCCGGGTCGCGGTCCGGTCCGTCGGGGTCACCGCCCCCGACGGACCGCTCGGCTGCGACGCCACGGCGAACGTGCTGGGCGTCGTGCGCACCGACGGCCGCCCGGGCACCCTCACGTACCACTGGGAACGCAGTGACGGCACCCGCTCGGCGCCCCTGCGCGAGACCCTGCCCCGCGGCCGGAAGGAGGCCCGCCTCCCCCTCCTGTGGACCTTCCGGGGCCGGGGCACCCACCACGCCGTGGCCCGCCTGGTCCTCACGTCCCCGTCCACCGGGGCAGCGGAGGCCGCCTTCACGTACCGCTGCGGGTGAACCCGGAGGAAGGGGAACGGGACGGCCTCGCGGGGCCGTCGAAGCGGTTCGTCGCGGCTCGTCCTCATGGCGACGGGGGACGGACCGGCCGGAACACCGGTGATCGGCGGCGTGGCGATAATCGCTGGTGCACGGGCCGACGCGCCTTGTACGTTGGCCCCGCGACCGCGCCTCCGATGCGCTCGGCTGCGGCTACTTCCTTCGAATCCACGTGATGCCGCCGCCTTTCCGGATCTCGGTGGGCGCGGGCGCCTCCGCCCCGCCGGACGTCGTGGCCGGGGCCTTCCGAACCCTTGAATCCGGGAGGATTCACTGCCCCGTCACACCCCGCGCGTCTCCAAGGTCTGGTCCGAGATGCTCGTGGCCCCGCACGTCTCCGCGGCCGCCCGCGCCACGCCCCCGGCACCACCACGGCTCCACCACGGGCCCGCCGGACCGGAGTTCCGCACCCACGCGGGCGGCCCGGCCTTCGTCCGGGCGCCCCGCGACGAGCTCTTCCTCCTCGCGGTCGGCAACTTCGTCTCCCAGCGGACCTTCTACGAGACCGGCGCCGAGCGGGACGACCGGTACGCCCGCCTCGTCCGCGAACTCGCCGTCGAGGACCCGGAGTGGACGGCCGGCCTGCTGCGCTGGCTGCGCGCCGAGGGCAACACGCGCACGGCGTCCCTGGTGGGCGCCGCCGCGTACGTGCGGGCCCGGCTCGACGCCGGGGCGTCCGGAGGCCCCTCCAACCGGTCCGTGATCGACTCGGTGCTCCAGCGCGCCGACGAGCCCGGCGCGCTGCTCGCCCACTGGATCTCGACGTACGGGCGGAACGTGCCGCAACCCGTGAAGCGGGGCATCGCCGACGGCGTGCGCCGTCTCTACACGTCCCGGTCCCTGCTCAAGTACGACACCGCCTCCCAGGACTTCCGCTTCGGCGACGTGCTCAACCTGGTGCACGCCTCCCCGGATCCGGTCAAACCGTGGCAGGGCGCGCTGTTCCGGTACGCCCTGGACCGCCGCCACCACCCGGAGCGTGCGGTTCCGCCGCTCTCCGACCCCCTGCTGACGGCGCGTCGGGCGCTGACGGAGACGGCGGCGGACGAGCGGCGGGCCGTGGTGACCGGGCCGGACGGCCCCGCGCGGCTGGCCGCGGCCGGCATGACGTGGGAAGCCCTGGCGGGCTGGCTCCACGCCCCGATGGACGCCGCCGTCTGGGAGGCCGTGATCCCCGCGATGGGCCCGATGGCGCTCCTGCGGAACCTGCGGAACTTCGACGGGGCGGGGGTCTCGGACGAGGTCGCGGCCCGGGTCGCCGAACGGCTCTCGGACGCCTCCGAGGTGGCCCGGTCGCGGCAGTTCCCCTTCCGCTACCTGGCCGCCCACCAGCAGGCGTCGCCGCGCTGGGCGGCCCCGCTGGAACGGGCCCTCGGCCACTCCCTGGCCGACGTGCCCGCCCTGCCCGGCCGGACCCTGATCCTGGTGGACCGGTCCGACTCGATGTTCTGGGACACCGTCTCCGAGCGGTCCGGGCTGACCCGGGCCGACGCGGCGGCCGTCTTCGGCACCGCGCTGGCCGTGCGGGCCGAGCGGGCGGATCTGGTGGAGTTCGGCCGGGGCAGCGCGGAGGTGCCGTTCGCGCCGGGCGAGCCGGTGCTCGACGTGCTGAAACGCTTCCGGAGCATGGGAGGCACCTACACCGCGAAAGCGGTACGGAAGCACTACCGCGGCCACGACCGGGTCCTGATCGTCACCGACGAGCAGGTCGCGCCCCACGACTCCGTCGACCCGACCGAGCCGGTCCCGGCCGATGTCCCGGTCTACACCTGGAACCTGGCCGGACACCGGCCCGCCCACGGCCCCACGGGCCCCCACCGGCACACCTTCGGCGGCCTCACGGACGCCGCCTTCCGGACGGTCGGCCTCGTCGAGGCGGGCCGTGACGCCGCTTGGCCCTGGACGGAGGGGACGGAGGGGACGGAGAGGGCGGAAGAGGCGCCGGGGCCGAGCGCCACGAGCGACGGCCACAGCGCCGCGTAGGAGGAGTCCGGGCTCCGGTCGGGCACGGCGACACACCCATGGGGTGCTTCACGAACCGTTGGCGCGCGTGAACGTGCCCAGGCCCTCGTGGTTCAGGTACTCGACGGTGAAGGACTTCCCGTCCGGGGTGAAGGTGACCCCCGTGGGACCCACCGCGTTCTCGCCGGCCGTCGGGAAGCTGAACGTGTCGCCGTCGTAGTGCGTGAGCCGGTACGACTGCGGCTTCGGTCCCAGCTGGAGCGTCAGGGTGCCGTCCGCTCCCGCGACGACCTTCGCCCGCCCGTAGGAGGAGTTCTCGAACGTGCCCGCGTACGTGTCGGCGGCCTTCGCGGGCGCCGCGCCGGACGGCGGGTGGGCGTAGTCGGTCTTCGACCGGAGCGCGTCCGTCTGCTGCTGGTATATCGCGTCCACGAGCGGGATCCAGTCACGGCTGACCTTGCCGGTCTGCGCGATGTCGAAGAAGTCGAGGGCGACGGCGTCGGCGACGCCGACCGGTGAGGCGTTGGTCAGGACGACGATGCCGAGCTGCTCGCCGGGCAGCATCGTCACGTTGGTGTGCGCGCCCAGCGCGAACGCTCCGGTGTGCGAGAGCCTGAGCCGGCCCTCGTCGTCGTAACTCACGTTCCAGCCCAGGCCGTAGAAGCCGGTCCGGCCGGCCGGGGCGTGCGGCGGGCTCGAGACCGACTCGGGCCAGTGGGTGCGCTCCAGGGCGTCGGCGGGGATGATCTGCTTGCCGTCGAGCTTGCCGTCGCCGAGTTGGAGCTTCAGCCACGTGGTCATGTCCCGGGCACTGGAGCTGACTCCGCCGGCGGGGGACTGGGCGTCCGGATTCCGTACGAACTCGGCCTTCCAGGCGCCGTCGACCTCGGCGTGGCCCCAGGCCCGGTCGGTGGCCTTCGCGAAGTCGGCGAAGCGGGAACTGGTGGAGTTCATGCCGGCCGGCTTGTAGAGCGTGTCGGCGGAGAGCTTCTCCCAGGACACGCCCTTCTCCTCGGCGACCGCCTGAGCGGCGGCCGTGAGGCCGAAGTTGGTGTACGCGTAGCTGGCGCGGAAGGGGGCGAGGGGCTCGTACCGCAGATGGGACAGGATGTACGCGCGGTCGTAGCCGAGGTCTTCGAGCAGGTCGCCCGCGTGGTCGGGAAGGCCGCTGCGGTGCGCGAACAGGTCGGCGGACGTCACGTGGGAAGTGACCCACGGGTCCTTGAGCTTGAAGTCCGGCACGTTCGGGGCGACCGGCTTGGCCCAGCCGTCGACGCCCAGGGCTCCGGCCATGACGGTGGAGGCGACCGGCTTCGACACGGAGGCCAGTTGGAACACGGTGTCGGCGTCGACGGCTGCGCTCTCCCCGACCTTCCGTACGCCGTACCCCTTCAGGTGGATCACCTTGCCGTCGTGGACGACGCCGACGGACACGCCCGGCACGCCGGTGCGCTTCATGGCGTCCTTGACGACCGTGTCGAGCCGGTCGACGGCACGCTTCACCGCCGCGTCGTCGAGCTGGGGCGGGGGCTGAGCGGGAGGCGGCGTGGGCGACGGCGTGGGCGACGGCGTGGGGCCGGGCGCCGCGGCGCCGACGAGCGCCGCCGCCAGCCCCGCCGCGGCAAGCCATCTAACGGTGCTCATGATTCCATTCAAAGACCTTCGTGGGCATCTGTCGCGCGGTGCCGGACGCCGCTCCCCGATCCGGCCCGATCGGCGGGACATCCCCTAGCGTCGGAACATGACTCCCACCCACTCCGGCGTCTGCGCCGGGCCCCGCCGCACCGTGACCGTCGCCGTCGCCCAGGCGGCCGCCCCGCTCTTCGACACCCCGGCCGCGGTGGCCCGGGCCGAGCAGCTCGTCCGCGAGGCCGTCGCCCGGGACGCCGAGGTCGTCGTCCTCCCCGAGGCGTTCATCGGCGGCTACCCCAAGGGGCTGGACTTCGGCATCACGGTCGGCAGCCGCACCCCCGCGGGCCGCGACCTCTTCCGCCGGTACCACGCCGCCGCCGTCGAGGTCCCGGGCCCCGAGACCGAGGCGCTCGCCGCCGTCACCCGGGAACTCGGCTGCCACGCCGTGATCGGCGCGGTCGAACGCCGGGGCGGCACCCTGTACTGCGTCGCGCTCTTCTTCGGTCCCGACGGCTACCTGGGCCTCCACCGCAAGCTCGTGCCCACCGCCGCCGAGCGCTACCTCTGGGGCCAGGGCGACGGCTCCACCCTGACCGTCGTCGACACCGGTGCCGCCCGCCTCGGCGCGGCCATCTGCTGGGAGAACTACATGCCGCTCCTGCGCACCGCCATGTACGCCAAGGGCGTCGACCTGTGGTGCGCGCCGACCGTCGACGACCGCGACGCCTGGCAGGCCACCATGCGCCACATCGCCCTGGAGGGCCGCTGCTTCGTCCTCAGCGCCTGCCAGTACCTGCGCCGCGACGCCCTGCCGGACGACCTCCACCCCGTCCAGGGCGACGCGCCCGACACCGTGCTGATCGGCGGCGGCTCCGTCATCGTCTCCCCGCTGGGGGAGGTCCTCGCCGGGCCGCTGCGCGACGGCGAGGGCGTCCTGACCGCGGAGCTCGACCTCGACGAGCTCGCCCGCGCCCGCTTCGACCTCGACGCCACCGGCCACTACGCCCGCCCCGACGTCTTCGCCCTCCACGTCGACGAGACCGCCCGCACCACCGTGACCAGCGGGTAGCCCGCCCGTCGAGGTCGCCCCGTGACCGGCGGTAGACTCGGCGACCGTGGCGGATACCCAGTACGAAGACTTGTTGAAAATGGTGCTCACCTCGGGGACGGCCAAGGCCGACCGGACGGGCACAGGCACCCGGAGCGTCTTCGGACACCAGCTCCGCTACGACCTCTCGCAGGGATTCCCGCTGGTCACCACCAAGAAGGTGCACCTCAAGTCCATCGTGTACGAGCTGCTGTGGTTCCTCCGCGGCGACTCCAACGTCGGCTGGCTGCAGGAGAACGGCGTCACCATCTGGGACGAGTGGGCCGACGACAAGGGCGAACTCGGTCCCGTCTACGGCGTGCAGTGGCGCTCCTGGCCCACGCCCGACGGTCGGCACGTCGACCAGATCAGCGGGCTCCTCGACACGCTGCGCCGCGACCCGGACTCCCGTCGCATGATCGTGTCCGCCTGGAACGTCGCCGAACTGGACCGGATGGCACTGGCCCCGTGCCACGCCTTCTTCCAGTTCCACGTCGCCGACGGCAGGCTCTCCTGCCAGCTGTACCAGCGCAGCGCGGACCTGTTCCTCGGCGTCCCGTTCAACATCGCCAGCTACGCCCTGCTCACCCACATGGTGGCGCAGCAGGTCGGCCTGGAGCCGGGCGACTTCATCTGGACCGGCGGAGACTGCCACATCTACGACAACCACGTGGAGCAGGTGACCGAGCAGCTCACCCGCACCCCGTACGACTTCCCCGAACTGAAGCTGCGCAAGGCCGACTCGCTGTTCGACTACGCCTTCTCCGACGTGGAGATCGTCGGCTACCGGCACCACCCGGCGATCAAGGCGCCGGTCGCCGTATGAGCACGGGTGCGAACATCGGGCTCATCTGGGCGCAGACGACCGACGGCGTGATCGGCGCCGACAACGCGATCCCGTGGCGCCTCCCCGAGGACATGGCGCACTTCAAGGCGACCACCCTCGGCCGCCCCGTCATCATGGGCCGGAAGACCTGGGACTCGCTGCCCGCGCGCTTCCGCCCCCTGGTCGGCCGCCGCAACATCGTGGTGACCCGCGACGCGGGGTGGACGGCCGAGGGCGCGGAGCGCGCGGGGTCCGTCGACGAGGCGCTCGATCTGGCGGCCGGGTCGCCGGAGCCGGCCGGCGAGGCCCTCGCCTGGGTGATGGGCGGCGGCGAGATCTACCGCGCCACCCTGCCCCACGCCAGGACGCTCTCGGTGACGGAGGTCGACACCGCTGTCGACGGCGACACCCACGCCCCGGCCGTCGATCCCGACTGGCGGATCTCGGAGGACACCGGCTGGCGGGAGTCCACGACGGGCCTGCGCTACCGCATCCGCCGCTACGACCGCCCGTAACCGCCCGGGCACCCCTCGCGGTCGCGTCGGCCGGGACTCGGTCAGGGGCGGTCAGCGCGCCCCGCGCATCCCGAGGATGTACGCGGCGGTCAGCGCGACGGCGCGGTCCTCGTCGCGGGACAGCTCCGTGAGGGCACGTGAGGCGGTGGGGCCCGGGATGTCCGCGAGGGCCTGCGTCAGGCGCCGGCGCGCGGGCGGCCCCGTGGCGTCGTGGGCGAGGCGGTCGACGAGCAGGCCGGTGATCCGGTCCGCGAGCGCGGCACGGCTCGCCAGTGCGCTCAGCGCGTCGGCCGCGGCGACGTCGTTCGCCTCCTCGACGACCATGTCGACGAGCGTCGGGACCGCCTCGGGCACCCCCCGGGCCCCCAGCTCCAGGGCCGTGTGTCTGCGGACCGCGAGGTCGGCGTCCCCGAGGGCCTCCCGCAGCAGCTCGGTCGCCCTGTCCCCCGGGATCTCCGCGAGGGCCCGGACGGCCCGGTCGCGCACCTCGGCCACCGGCGACCCGAGGCCCCGGGCGAGCAGCGGCAGCCCTGCCTCGCCCGAACGCGCCAGCGCCCAGTGGAGGGCGCCGGCGACGCTCGGGTCCGTCTCGCCCAGCGCCGCCTCGACGAGCGCCTCCACCGGCACCGGAGCCTCGTCGGCCGAGGACAGGGCGGCGCGCTGCCGCGTCTCCGGGCTCTTCGACGTCAGCGACTGGAGGAGGGCGACGGTCCGGAGGACGTCGTGCCAGCCGGCGGGCTCCGCGGAGCCGATCCGGCGCAGCCGCGTGAGCAGCTCCGTCTCGGCCGCGATGCGTTCGCGCGTCTGCCGGATGAGGTCCTCGACGAGCGCCGAGGGCGTGAAACCGGGATCGTCGAGCGCGCGCCCCACCTCACGGAGCGACAGTCCCAGGGACCGCAGGCTCTCGATGTGGAAGATGCGCCGGATGTCCTCGTCGGAGTACTCCCGATAGCCGCCGCCGGTCCGGTCCGTCGGCCGCACCAGACCGAGCGCCTCGTAGTGCCTGAGCATGCGGGCACTGACCCCGGAGTACCGGGCCACCTCTCCGATCAGCACGACCCCTCGCTCCTCCCGTCGGTCCGTCCGTCACTCCTCCCGGCCGGTCGGGCCGAGGGCCACGATCCGCTTCGCCTCCTCGATCGCGAAGTCGAAGCCGGCCTGCGGGTCGTGCGACAGCCTCTCCGTGGCGATCGCGTGCCGGCGCACGAGGGGGCGGGGGTCCGACAGCGCGGCGCGCAGGACCGGTGCCCTCGCCTCGCCGAGCGCGATCAGCGCCCGGCTGAGGCTCAGCCACGTCCCGTGTCCGCCCCACCCGAGCCGGGTCGCCAGTACTCCGGCCAGCTCGGCCTCCTCGCCCTCGGGCACGAGGACGACCGCCGCCCGCCAGGCGCTCCGCGCCACCTCGTCGTCGGCGTCGGTCAGGAGCTCCCGCGTGATCGCCGGCCAGGCCCGCCCGTCGCCGATCTTGGAAAGGGTGTGCAGGGCCTGGCTGCGTGCCCGGGGCCGTTCCGAGCGCAGCTCGTCGAGGAGCCGGGGGAGCGTCAGCGCCGGGGGGTGGCGGGTGAGCGCCCAGGTGAGCATCTCGCGGACCTGGAAGTCCGGCTCGACCGCGCACCGCCCGACGAGCTCCTCGACGCACCGCGGGTCCGGTGCCGTGCCCACCGCCAGCGCGGCCCTCAGCCGCACCGACGGGTCCTCGTCCCCGAGCCCCCGCAGGGCCCGTACCGTCTTCGTGCCGTCGTCCGCCATGGTCATCGGGACCACCTCCTCCGCCACAGTGAAGACCTTGTCACCGTGTCAAGGTCAACTGCGGCCGGGCGGACGGTCCTGCGGGGCGCACGGGGCGAGGGGAGCTCAGTAGGTGTGTCCGACGTGGGCGAGGGCCTGCTTCAGGAGCGTCCCCTGACCGCCGGGCATCTCGTTCTGCACGGCGGCGGAGGCCGCTTCCTGCGGGCTGAACCAGAGCAGGTCGAGAGCGTCCTGCCGGGGGCGGCAGTCGCCGGTCACCGGGACGATGTAGGCCAGCGAGACGGCGTGCTGGCGCGGGTCGTGGTAGGGCGTGATGCCGGCCGTGGGGAAGTACTCCGCGACCGTGAAGGGCTGGAGGGAGGCCGGTACGCGGGGCAGGGCCACCGGCCCGAGGTCCTTCTCCAGGTGGCGCAGCAGGGCGTCGCGGACCCGCTCGTGGTGCATGACGCGGCCGGACACCAGGGTGCGGCTGATCGTTCCTTCCGCGCCGATCCGCAGGAGCAGTCCGATGCTGGTGACCTCGCCGCTGTCGTCCACGCGCACGGGGACGGCCTCGACGTAGAGGATCGGCATCCGGGCCCTGGCCGTGTCCAGTTCATCGGTGGTCAGCCAGCCGGGCGTGGTCTCAGTCATGTCAGACATCGCTTGATCATACTTTCCGGGCTGTGTTTCGGCCCAGGCCGCGTGTCCGCCGGCCGGGTGGGAGTTCGGAGCGGCCGTCGTGAGGGGAGACGGTCAGAGGGAGCGGATCCGGGTGCGCAGGAGACAGAACTCGTTGCCCTCCGGGTCGGCCAGCACGTGCCAGCTCGCGCTGTCGTCCTGGCCGACGTCGGTGGGCCGGGCGCCGAGGGCGAGCAGCCGCTCCAGCTCCGCGTCCTGGTCGCGGTCGGTGGGGTTGACGTCGATGTGCAGGCGGAGCTTTCCGGTCCGGGGGTCGTTGCCGGGGCTGAGGAGGAGCGTCGGCTGCGGATCGCCGAGGACGGCGCCGGGCGGCCCGATCTGGATGCTTCCGTCGTCCTCCCGGCCGATCTCGACGTACCCGAGGACCTCGCTCCAGAACGCGGCGAGCCGCTCGGGGTCGGCGCAGTCGAGGGCCAGTTCGGTGATGCGGCATGCCATGCCCGTCAGTGTACGTGCGGAGGGATGATGAGGTGGCGTCAGTTCACGGACGGGCGGCCCTGGTTGGCGCGTCACCTCAGCAGCGCGCCCGGGTCCCGGACCAGCGGGGCCGTGCCCACCGAGTTGCTCACGTTGAAGGTGACGCTCCCCGCGCGGTAGCGGTCCTCCGTCCATTCGATGGGGCGGCCGTCCTGGTTGCTCGTCAGGTGGCGCTGGCGCAGGAGCGGACTGCCCCGGCGGACGCGGAGCAGACGGGCGTCGTCGCTCCCGGCGGGGACGGCGTCGATGAGGTGCTCGCCGTAGTGGGCGACGATGCCCGCGTCCTCGGCCATGCTGTCCATGATCGAGGCGCAGTCGACGGGCAGGGACTCGACGGTGGGCGCGACCCACTCCGCGTACGCCGTGCGCTCCAGCATCACCGGTTCGTCGTCCAGGCAGCGCAGGCGCAGGACGTCGAGGACCGTCGCTCCCTGCGGCAGGGCGAGGCGGCGCGCCTCCTCGGACGTGGCCCGGCGGCGCTCGCGGTGGAGGAAGCGGCTCGCCGACCGGTAGCCCATGGTCCGTGCCCACTGGGCGAAGCTGTGGAGCTCGGCGAAGCTGTGCCGGCGCTCCCTGCGGAGCACGATCCGGCGGGCGCCCTGGCGGGAGCCGATGATCCCCTCCGAGGTGAGCAGGGCGACGGCCTGGCGCACCGTGCCGCGTGACGCGGACCAGCGGTCGGCGAGGTCGCTCTCGGACGGCAGGCGGGCGCCGACGGGGTACTCGCCGCTGAGGATCGAGCGGCGGAGCTCCTCCGCGATCTCCATGTAGAGCGCCGTCACCATGCCCCCGTCTCGCACTTGGCTGCGCACACCACGTCACGGTGCGCGCCGTCCCCGTGCCCACCCTAACCCGACGATCCGGCACCCGGCGGCCCGGTCGGTCCCTCTCAAGTCCGGAGATGACACCTGGGGTTCACCCCAACCGGCTCTTCCGGGAGGCGTCTGGATCCGGCCATGTGCCGTTCATTCTCCGGACAGGAGGCACGGGCGAACTGGGGGCGGCTTGTTCAGACAAGTTCCTTCACTCGCTTCTGGGAGAACCCGTGCGCAGAACCCCCGTCCGCGGCGCCGCAGTCCTGCTCGGCGCCGTCGTCCTGACCACCGTCACCGCCTGTGGCGCCGCTCCCGAGGGCGCGACCGGCGCCGAGGGTGCGAAGTCGGCCACCGCGAAGTCGGCCGAGGACCTCGGAGGCATGGACGCCCTCGTCAAGGCGGCGAAGCAGGAGGGCGCGCTGCACGTCATCGCCCTGCCGCCGGACTGGGCCAACTACGGCGAGCTGATCAAGACGTTCGAGACGAAGTACGGGATCAAGGTCGAGAGCGAGAACCCGGACGCCTCCAGCGCCGACGAGATCGCCGCCGTCAAGTCCCGCAAGGGCCAGAAGCGCGCCCCCGATGTCCTCGACCTCGGCATCGCGTTCGCCCGCAGCGGCGCCGAGGAGGGCCTGTTCGCCCCGTACGAGGTCGAGGCCTGGGACAAGATCCCCGCCGCCCAGAAGGACGCGGACGGCCGCTGGTACAACGACTACGGCGGCTACGTCTCCATCGGCTGCGACGCCCGGCGCATCCCGAACTGCCCGAAGACCTTCGCCGACCTCCTCAAGCCCGAGTACAAGGGCAAGGTCGCCCTCAACGGCAACCCCACCAAGTCCGGCTCCGCCTTCGGCGGCGTGTACGCGGCCGCCCTCGCCGACAAGGGCTCCTTCGCCGACATCCAGCCCGGCATCGACTTCTTCGGCACCCTGAAGAAGAACGGCAACTTCATCCCCGTCGAATCCACCCCGGCCACGGTCGAGAAGGGCGAGACGCCCATCAGCATCGACTGGGACTACCTCAACGCCGGCTACGCCGACCAGTTCAAGGGCAAGGGCGTCGACTGGCAGGTCACCGTCCCGGCCGACGGCGTGTACGCCCAGTTCTACTCCCAGGCCGTCAGCAAGGACGCCCCCCACCCCGCGGCCGCCCGCCTCTGGATGGAGTTCCTCTACAGCGCCGAGGGCCAGAACCTCTGGCTCAAGGGCTACGCCCGCCCCGTCCTGCTGCCGGCCATGACCGCCGACGGCACCGCCGACAAGACGTTCACGGCCAAGCTGCCCCAGGTCGACGGCACCCCCGCCTTCCCGGCCGCCGCCGAGCTCGACAAGGCCAAGGCCACCCTCGCCGAGAAGTGGGACAAGGCCCTCTCCTGATGTCCTCAGCCACCCCCGCCACGGGAACCGCCGGCGGCACCGGCCGCCGGCGGCGCGGCCCGCGCACCTGGCTCGCCGCCCTCCCCCTGATCGCCTTCACCGCCCTCGCCTTCGGACTTCCCCTCGGCGCCCTCCTGTACGGCGCCGTGACCCGCACCGACCCCGCCACCGGCGCCACCGCCCTGACCGGCGAGCACCTCGGCCGCTCCCTCCAGGGCCCCTACCTCGGTTCGCTCCTCGGCAGCCTGCAACTCTCCGCGCTCACCGCCCTGATCGGCTCGGTCCTCGGCGTCCTCATCGCCCAGGCCGTCGTCACCTCCCGGTCCCGGGCCCTGCGCGGCGCCGTCCTCACCGCCTCCGGGGTCCTCGCCAACTTCGGCGGCGTCCCCCTCGCGTTCGCGTTCATCGCGACCGTCGGCATCTCCGGCGTGGTCACCCGACTCGCCGACCTGACCGACCTCGGCTGGAACCTGTACTCCTTCGGCGGCCTCGCCGTCGTCTACCTGTACTTCCTCGTCCCCCTCATGGTCCTGGTGATCGTGCCCGCCCTCGACGGCCTGCGTCCCCAGTGGCGCGAGGCCGCGCAGAACGCGGGCGCCGGCGGATGGCAGTACTGGCGCCACGTCGGCATCCCGGTCCTCGCGCCCTCGCTGCTCGGCGGGTTCGTGCTGCTCTTCGGCAGCGCCTTCGCCGCCCACGCCACCGCGGCCGCGCTCGTCGGCGGCTCCGTACCGCTCGTCACCCTCAAGATCGCGGACGCCCTCTCCGGCAACGTCCTGGTCGGCCAGGAGAACGTGGCGCTCGCCCTCGGCCTCGACATGATCCTGATCGCCGGCCTGGTCATGGCGGTCCACCTCCCCCTCCAGCGCAGGAGCGCCCGATGGCTGCGATGACCCCCACCGCCCCGGACGTCGCCCCGGAGCCCGGGACGCGGACGGCGGACCGGTCCACCGCTCCCGTACGGATCCGGCGCCGCCCCCGCCCGTGGCGCGGCCTCGTCCTCGGCCTCGGCGGCGCCTACTTCCTCGTCCCGCTCGTCGCCTCGTTCGTCTTCACCGTGCACACCCCCGGCCAGGGCGTCTCCTTCGAGGCGTACACCGCGCTGCTCTCCGCCGACGGGTTCACCGAGAGCCTGCTGCTGTCCCTCGGCCTCGCCGCCGCCACCATCACGCTCGCCCTGCTGCTCGCGGTGCCCGCCCTGGTGGCCGTCCGGCTCGGCGCACCGCGCCTGCGGCCGGTCGTCGAGGTGATGTGCACGCTGCCGCTCGTGGTGCCGCCGATCGCGCTCGTCACCGGGATCAGCACCGTACTGCGCTGGGGCCCGGACCACCTGTCGCGGACCCCGCTCTACCAGACGTTCCTCGCGGTCCAGAACGAGGACTTCCCCTTCGTCCTGGTCCTCGCCCACACCGTCATGGCCCTGCCGTTCGTCCACCGCTCCCTCGACGCGGGACTGCGCGCCGTCGACGTCCCCACGCTCGTCGAGGCCGCCCGCAACTGCGGGGCGTCCTGGCCGTACGTCATGCTCCGGGTGGTCCTGCCCAACCTGCGCTCCTCGCTCGCCGGCGCCGCGTTCCTCACCCTGGCGCTCGTCCTCGGCGAGTTCACCACCGCCTCCGTCCTCGGCTTCCGACCGTTCGCCGTGTGGATCGTCTCCATCTCCGGCGCCCAGGCCCGCGTGTCGGTGGCCGTCTCCCTCCTGAGCCTCCTCATCACCTGGCTGCTGCTCCTCGTCCTGTCCCGGGCCGGGACGGCCCCGGCCGGCGCGCCCGGAGCCCCCCGCACCTCCCGCAAGGAGTCCTGACCCATGACCTCTGCCACAGCGGAACGGACGGAGTCCACCGCCGCCACCGGCGCCCGCGTCGAATTCCGCGGCCTGCGCCGCGCGTTCGGCCCCACCGTCGCGCTCGACGGCCTCGACCTGACCGTCGAACCGGGCGAACTCCTCGCGCTCCTCGGCCCCTCGGGCTGCGGCAAGACCACCGCGCTGCGGGTCCTCGCCGGCTTCGAACGCCCCGACTCCGGCGAGGTCCTCGTGGACGGGGCGGACATCACCCACGTGCCGGCCAACCGCCGCGACGCCGGCATGGTCTTCCAGTCGTACAGCCTCTTCCCCAACCTCACCGCCCGCGACAACGTCGCCTTCGGCCTCCGCGTCCGCAAGGCCGGGACGGCCGAGCGCCGCGCCCGCGCCGCCGAACTCCTCGACCTGGTCGGCCTGCCCGAGCACGGCGACCGCTACCCGCACCAGATGTCCGGCGGCCAGCAGCAGCGCGTCGCCCTGGCCCGGGCCCTCGCCCTGCGCCCCCGCGTCCTGCTCCTGGACGAACCCCTCTCCGCGCTCGACGCCAAGGTCCGGCTCAGCCTGCGCGAGGAGATCAGGCGGCTCCAGCTCTCCCTCGGCATCACCACCGTGTTCGTCACCCACGACCAGGAGGAGGCGCTGTCCATGGCGGACCGCGTCGCCGTCCTCGACGCCGGGAGGCTGGAGCAGTGCGCGGCCCCGGCCGAGCTGTACCGCCGGCCCGCGACCGCCTTCGTCGCCGAGTTCGTCGGCACCATGAACCGCCTGCCGGGCCGCCTCACCGACTCCGGACTCGTGGAGGCGGCGGGCAGCCGGCTCCCCGTCGACGGCGACCTCCCCGGCACCCGCGACGTCGAGGTGCTCGTCCGCCCCGAGAACGTCACCGTGACCGCCGACGCCGACGGGGAGGCCGTGGTCGTCTCCACCTCCTTCTTCGGATCCGTCACCCGCGTCCACCTCGACCACCGCGGCACGACGGTCAAGGCCGACCTCCCGTCGCGCGACGCGGGCGGACTGGCTCCGGGGACCCGCGCCACCGTCGGCCTCGCCCCGCACCCCGTGCTCGTCGTCCCGAAGGCGGAGCGGTGACCGCCCTCGCCGCCGTCCTCTTCGACATGGACGGCACCCTCGTCGACACCGAGGTCCTCTGGTGGGAGGCCACGGAGGAGGTCGCCGCCCGACTCGGACACCGGCTCACGCGGGCCGACGCGCCCGAGGTCGTCGGACGCGCCGTCGAGGACACCGCGGCCCACCTCGTACGGACCACCGGCACGCACGACCCGGACGGCGTCGCGACGGCGCTGACCAGCGCCTTCCAGCGGCGCGTCGACGAGGGCGCGCCGATGCGCCCGGGAGCCGACCGCCTCCTGACCGAACTGGAGCGGGCGGGACTGCCGTTCGCGCTCGTCAGCGCCTCGCCCCGCTCGGTGGTCGACTCGGTCGTCGGCGGCGCGCTCGCGCACGTCCCCTTCGCCCTCACGCTCTCCGCCGACGACACCGCGCGGACCAAGCCGCACCCCGACCCGTACCGGACGGCCGCCCGGCGGCTCGGCGTCCCGGCGGCGGCGTGCGTGGCCGTCGAGGACTCGCCGGACGGAGCGGCCTCGGCCGACGCCGCCGGCTGCGCCGTCCTGGTCGTCCCCTCCCTCCTGCCGGTGCCTCCGGGCCCCGACCGGATCTTCGCGGACAGCCTGGAGGACGTGTCCCTTGACGGCCTGCGCCGCCATGTCCGGGACAGGGCGGCCGCCCGGAGCGGAGAGCCGCCGGAGCGGGGGCGAGCCGGCTGACCCCCGCCGCGCGCGGCGGGTGGGGCCCGTCCCCGGAGAAGTCCCGGCTGTCCCTCCGTCCCCCTCCTTCCTATGCTGGGGGAAGGAGAGGTGAGGAGGGCCGCGATGGCCGCCGTCGCCGTGCACAGCGCCGTCCTGGGGGAGGGGCGCCCCACGCTCCCGTACGCGGAAGCCGGCCGTCCGGGCGGCACACCGCTCGTCCTGGTGCACGGCTACCTGGACTCCTGGTGGACGTTCGAGCCGATGCTGCGCCGGCTGCCTCCGGGCCTGCACGCGTACGCCCCCACCCAGCGCGGCCACGGCGACGCCGACAAACCGCCCGACGGCTACCTGCCGGAGGACTTCGCCGAGGACCTGGTCGCCTTCATGGACGGCGTGGGCATCGGGCGAGCGGTCCTGGTCGGCGGATCGAGCGGCGGGGTGCAGGCCCGTGTCGTCGCGGGCCGCCGACCGGACCGGGTGGCGGGCCTCGTCCTGCTCGGCGTCCCGGCCACCCTCGCCGACAAGCCGCGGGTCGTCCGGTTCTGGGACACGGTCAAGGAGTTGCGGGACCCCGTGGACCCCGCACTCGCGACGGAGCTCGTCGACGGCCTGACCGCGACCCCCATGGGACGCGGCTTCCTGAAGACCGTCGCCGACGAGAACCTCAAGGCCCCGGCCCGCGTCTGGCGCGAGACCCTGCGCGGCCTCCTCGAGACCGACCTCCGGGCCACCCTCTCCGGAATCCTCGTCCCCACCCTGGTCGTCTGGGGCGACGAGGACCCCCTCCTGGGCCGCGAGGACCAGCGGACGATCCTCGACGCGATCCCCGACTCCCGCCTCCTCGTCTACGAGGGCGTGGGCCACCTCGCGTACTGGGAGGCCCCCGAGCGGGTGCTCCGCGACCTGACGGACTTCCTCGCCGACCGCACGTGAGGCCCGGGTGCCGGGAGGAACCCCATCGCCTCCAGGGCGTTCACCTCCTCCGGGCTCCGGTCCCCGTACTGCCCGCCGACGCCTTTGTCGCGCCCGGTACACCGATCCAAAGTGATCAAAAAAGATCAACCAGAAGGTCAATCTGGCAATAATAAAGCAGCTGAGACTTCATCAAAAAAACCGTGAATAGCATGAGTCGAAAGAAGAAGCAGAGACACCCGGTCGGTTCTCTCCGAGAGGCAGAGCTCATGGCATTCACGATCGACAGGCCTCACGTAGGCGGCGGAGCACCGCGCCGCTTACGGCGCGGCACCGCCGCGACGCTGGCCGCCGCGCTGCTCGGCGCTGTCGGCGCGGTGCTTCCCGCCGGACCGGCACATGCGGCCGGACCGGGGCGGCTGGTCTACATCGCCAACGCCGGTGCGGGGTCGGTGAGCGTCGTCGACCCGACGACCGGATCGACGACGGCCACCATCGACGTGGGCAGCGCACCCACGGGCGTGACGCTCACGCCGGACGGCTCCCAGGCATGGGTGGCGAACAGCGCCGGAGACTCGGTCTCCGTCATCGACACCGCGGCCAACTCCGTCGCCGCCACCGTCGCGGTGGGGCGCACGCCCCAGTCGGTGGTCATCTCTCCGGACGGGACGCGGGCGTACGTGGTCCACACCGACCGTCCCAGCGGGGTCGACGTGATCGACACCTCCTCCCTCGCGGTCACCGCCACTCTCGCGGCCGGTGATTCGCCGGACAGCCTGGACCTGTCCCCGGACGGCAGCCGGCTCTACGTCGGGAACTCCTCCAGCAGCACGGTGTCGGTGATCGACACCGCGACCGACACCGTCAGCGCCACCGTCCCCGTGGGGAACGCGGCCGGGCTGGCGGTCAGCCCCGACGGCGCCCACGTCTACGTCGCCGACTACAACGAGAACCGCCTCTCCGTGATCGACACCGCCACCGCCACCGTCACGGCGGCCGTTCCCGTCGGCAGCCTTCCGCAGAACGTGGCCGTCGCACCGGACGGAGGACTCGTCTACGTCGCCAACCGGGGAGGCAACTCCGTCTCCGTCGTGGACACGGCGACCCACACCGTCGTCGCCACGGTCCCGACCGGCGCGGGGACGAGCGGCGTGCTGGCCGACCCCGACGGCACCCGTGTCTACGCCACCAACACCTTCGTCAACACCATGTCGGTGATCGACACCGCGACCCTCACGGTCACCGCCACCGTCCCCACCGGTTCCCGCCCCAGGGGCCTGGCGATGAGCAAGGCCGCCCCGCCCACCGTCACCGCGCTCACCCCGGACCACGGCCCGACCACCGGCGGCACCACCGTCACCCTGACCGGCAGCCACCTGACCGGCACCACCGCCGTCACCTTCGGCAACGTCCCCGCCGGCGGCGTCACCGTGGTCGACGACACCACCGTCACCGCGACCGCCCCCGCCCACGCGCCCGGCACCGTCGACGTCTCGCTGACCGCCGAGGGCCGCACCGTCACCGCCGGGACCTACACCTACCAGCCGTCCCCGCCCACCGTCACCGCCGTCACCCCCACCAACGGCCCGGCCGCCGGCGGCACCACCGTGACCCTCACCGGCACCGGCTTCACCGGCGCGACCGCCGTCGCCTTCGGCGCCGTCCCGGCCACCTCGGTCACCGTCCACGGCGACACCGAGATCACCGCGACCTCCCCGGCCGCCACCACCGCCGGACCGGCCGACATCACCGTCACCACCCCCGCCGGGACCGGCACCACCAGCCCGGCCGATCGCTACACCTACACCCGGGACACCACCAAACTCACCGCCGCCCCCCTGCTGCTCTCCCTGACTCCCGGCCAGCTGAACATCAACCTGCACCTGTCGGCCACCCTCACCGACACCACCACCGGCAAGCCCATCAGCGGCGCCACCGTGAAATTCACCCTCGGCACGACCACCGTGTGCACCGGCACCACCAACACAGCGGGCACCGCGACCTGCAGCGGCGTCGTCCCCCTCCTCACCGCACTCCTCCACCTCGGCTACACCGCCACCTACAACGGCGCCCCCACCCACGAACCCGCCACCGCCACCGCCCCACTCGTCCGCGGCTGAACAGCTGAACCGCCCGCTGCGATACGGGGAGGCCGCCACCGGAACACACCGGTGGCGGCCTCCGCCGTCACCAACGGCGCGCAGCCACGGCGAGCCCACCCTTCGTGGCGGACTCCTGCTCGCCGGCGATCTTCGTACCGCTCAGACCTCGGGCAGGGAGGGGTCGGGCGTCCACGGCTGCGGCGCGGTGACGGCCCAGCGCTCGTGGTCCCGCCAGCCCCCGTCGATGTAGAGGTAGGCGGGCGACACCCCTTCGTAGCGGAAGCCCAGCCGCCGGACCAGGGCCAGGGACGCCTCGTTCGCCGGCTGGATGCAGGCCTCCAGCCGGTGGAGCCGCAGTTCGGCGAAGGCGTACCGGAGGGTGAGGGCGACCCCTTCGGTCATGTAACCGGCCCCCGCGGACGGGGCGAAGGCCGCATAGCCGAGGGACGCGCCCTGGTAGCGGCCCCGGATGATCGAGTTGATGTTGACCATGCCGGCGGCCTCGCCGGTCTCCCGGACACGGACCAGGAAGCCCTGGTTGGTGCCGTCGTCGAAGCGGCGCATCCAGTCCTGGAACTCCTCCGCCGTCGCGGGCAGTCGCATCCACGGCTGGTGCAGCGCGGAGCTGGCCCGCACGAGCGCGCAGAACTCGTCCTGATCGGAAGGGGTGAGCGGGCGGAGGTCGACCCGTGGCGTCGTCGTGAGCATGGACCCACGGTAGGGCCCGCGCGCGGGGGCTCCAGGAGCGGGTACGGCTCGGGCACCGGCCTGAGCCGCGGGTTCTCCACCGGTCCCTTTCGGAGCCTCCCGGAGCCGACCGCGCCGCCGCTGACGGCGGTGTGGCCGTCGAGCCGGCCGGAACGGGCTCCCGGCGGGCGTGACTGCCGCACGACTGCCGCCGCCGAGTGCCGACCCCGGGCGTCCGGCGGGCCTACGCTCCTGACCCCCGACCACCGAGAGACAGGAGTACGTCATGGAGAGTCCGACGCGCAGGGCGGCCGCGGCCGGTGCCGCCGCGTTGCTGGCCGCGGGCCTGGTGGCCGTGGCCGGCGCGGAGAGCGAGCCGGCGCCGGTCCGGTCCGACCGGATCACGACGGTGGCCCAGCTCAAGGAGAGCATCGGAGTCGCCGCGGAGCTGGACCGGCAGGACGGGGCCGCCGAGATCGGCGGCAACACCGGTGGCCAGGCGACGCTCACCTCCCGCACCGCCTGCTGAGACGGAGAGGTGACCACCATGGGCGGAAACGAGCCGGTGCGGACGTGGTGTCCCAGCGGCGAGGCGCACACCCCGGAGTCCGTCGTCCTGGGCGTACGGTCCGGACGGGACGGGAGCGTGGTCTACCTGGCCGATCCGGTCCCGGCGTCCGAGGTGCTCGGCGACGTCCCCGCGGACATCGAACCGCGCCGCATCCTGCGCTTCGCCTCGCACTGCGTGAGCGACTGCGTGAACCGCCGGGGCGCCGACTGCACGCTGGTCGAGCGCGTCACGGCGCGGCCGGTCGCCCGTGGGGACGGCTCCGTCCCGCGGTGTCACCTGCGGGCCCGGTGCCAGTGGTGGGCCCAGACCGGCATCGCCGCGTGCCTGCGGTGCCCCGCGGTCGCGACCCGCCATCGCGTCGACGACACCCTGGCCGAGCTGGTGGCCGACCCGGCCACGACGCGGGAACAGCTCGACGCCTGGATCGCGGCGGCCGACTGAGCACCCCGCCGGCCGTGCCGGAGGCCCCCGCCCGTGCGGCCGGGGGCCTCCGCGAGGTCCCTCTCCACCGGCCGAGAGCTCTCTCCACCGGCCGAGGGGCTCCGGTGCCTCAGCCGAGCTCCGCCGGGTCCCCCGTGGGGATGTCGAGCCGCTCGGCGAGGCCGGTGAGGGCCGCCCCGAGGGGGAGGGCCACCCGGGAGAGGGCGTGCCGGTCGCCGCGGGTCGGGTCCCGGTTGATGATCAACACGGGTTTCCCCGCCTGGGCCGCCTGACGGACGAAGCGGAGGCCCGACATCACCGTGAGCGAGGAGCCGAGCACCAGCAGCGAGGTCGCCCCGTCGACCAGTCGGCGGCAGTGCTCGACCCGCCGGGGCGGGACGGACTCCCCGAAGAACACCACGTCGGGCTTGAGGATCCCGCCGCAGTGCGCGCAGGGCACCACCTGGAAGTCGCCGACCTGCTCGTCGGTCAGATCGGCGTCACCGTCGGGGTTGATCCCGGCCGCCACCGGCCGGAAACCCGCATTGGCCTCTTCCAGCCGCCGCGCGAGCTCGTGACGCGGACTGTACGTGCCGCAGGAGAGGCAGACGACCCGGGCCAGGCTGCCGTGGAGCTCCACGACCCCTCCGCTGCCGGCGGCCTGGTGCAGGCCGTCGACGTTCTGGGTGATCACGCCCGAGAGCAGACCGTGGCGCGCGAAGGCGGCGACGGCCCGGTGCCCGGCGTTGGGCAGGGCGCGACCGAAGGTGCGCCAGCCGAGGTGGCTGCGCGCCCAGTACCGGCGCCGGGCCCGAGCGCTGCCGGTGAAGTCCTGGAAGGTCATCGGGGTGTGCCGGCTGAGGCTTCCGCCCTCGCCCCGGTAATCGGGGATGCCGGACTCGGTGGAGATCCCCGCGCCGCTGAGCACCAGCACGCCACCGGCGTCCAGCGCATCGACGACCGGCCCCAGGTCCGTCGTACCCGGCGGCAGGTCCTCGTCGGGGGTCCAGCTCAGAGTGGGACGCATGCGCATGCCGCCAGGGTACGAAACGACCCCCGGGTTCGCCTTCCCGCGGCCGGGACCGCGGACGGCGACGGAAAGGTCACGGGCCCCGGTGGAGCGCTTGACCGCGCTCCGGAGGCGGATGACGGCGTCGGCGCCCGGCCGGACCCCAGGACCGGCCGGGCCGGGAACCGTCAGCTCATGAGGAGGAGCCGCGTGTGGGGGACGAGCTTCCGGTTGACGCTGGTGCTCTGCACGAAGATGGTGAAGTCGTCGTTGTGATCGGGCCTGACCCGCGTCTCCACGTCAGGCAGGCCGAGCAGGGCGCGGGCCTGCGGCCCCGTGTACACCCGGTCCGTCTTCTTCTCCAGCACCGCGATCTGCTTCCGCGCCTGGACCTTCTCCGGCTTGCTCAGCTGGTAGAACGCGCAGCCCGTGCGGTACGCGTGCCCGGACTCCACGACCCACTCCCGGATCGCCGCGTCACGGGCCACCGGAATCAGCTGGTACTCCGACGGGCTCACCGGAGTGAGTCCGGCCGCCTTGATGGTGTCCTTGTTGACCGCCTCCCCGCCCGTGGAGAACACCGCCCGCGAGCCCCGGATGCCCTTGGTGCGGCCCACCATGAACTTCTCGGTGGCCTCGCGGATGACCTGCCCGGCCTCTTCCAGGCCCTGGGTGCTGGTGGCGTCCCAGACGGCGACGTTCTCCTTCGGGAAGCCGCAGTTCATGGCCTCGCGCCTGCCCATCTGGTCCGGTACGAGGACGGCGAGGGTCCAGTTGTCCTCCTGGGTCGCGATCATCTCGGCCATGGCGTCGACCAGTTCACGCGCGGTCCCGGCCGGGGCGTCGGGGCAGCGGTGACTGGCGTTCTCCTGGCCGTCGGTCAGGACGAACGTCAGGAAGCTGTGGTCGCCGTACAGTTGGGCGGTCTGCGCCAGCTCCCGCTGCGACTTCAGCGCGGCGGCCAGCAGCGCGGTCATGCCACCGACCCGGTACAGCTGCTTCAGCGAGGGCATCCGCAGCACGTCCTTGTCGTAGATGACGCACTCCACCTCGTCCGCGAAGACGTACACCGTGACCCGGGTCTCCTGGTCCAGCTCCCTCGACCGGCGGGCCAGGTAGGCGATCTGCTGGTCCGCCACCTCCACGACCTTGCGGCTCAGGTGCGACATCGACGAACTGGCGTCCAGGACAAGGGCGACGTGATTGATGTAGTTCTGGGTTCCGGACAAGACAGCTTCCCCCTCTTTCCGACTGGATGCTCCTACCGTCTCACCCGCCACTGACAATCGGTCCGGCTCCGGCGCCGGGTGCGGAACCCACCCCTCCGGTCACTCGGGGCGGTTGAAGCGGTGCGCCGCCCACAGCAGGGCGACGGTGCCGCCGGCCAGGAGCAGGCCGGCTTCGAGGAGCAGGGGCGGTTGCCGGCCGGCCCACTCGATCCCCGGGGCGGCGGCCTGGTCCGGCACCCGCAGGGCGATGATGCGGCGGAGGAGGTCGACCGCGTACGCCAGGGGGTTGACGTCGGACAGCGCCCGGGCCCAGGCGGGCAGGGACGTGAGGGGGAAGAAGCCGCCGGAGAGGAACAGCAGCGGCATCATCACCACGCCGAGCAGGGTGTGGAACGTCTCGGCCCTCCGCAGGCTCACGGCCAGGGCCAGCGCCAGGGAGGTGACGGTGAAGGAGGCCAGGGCCATCCCGGCGAGGAGCAGCACCAGGAGGACCGGGTCGTAGGGCAGGCCCGCCACGCCGGCCAGGGCGAGCAGGACGGCGCCCTGCACGGTGGCGGTCAGGGTGCCGCCGACGCAGCTTCCCAGGAGCAGGGTGGAGCGGCGGACCGGCGCCATCAGGAGCTCTCGCAGATAGCCGCTCTCCCGGTCGGTGATCAGACGGATGCCGACCATGATGGCGGGCGTCTGCACCGTCATCATCAGCATGCCGGGGAAGAGGTAGGCCTGGTAGCCGACGCCCAGGGAGGCCTGGGGGATGAGGGCGGCCAGTCCGCCTCCGAGGATGAGGAGGTAGAGCGCGGGGTGCAGCAGCATCAGCGCCGTGTGGGTGCGCTGACCGGCGAGGCGCAGCAGATCGCGGTGGACCAGGGCGTGGACGGCACGCAGTTCGCGCCGCAGCCGGGTGGTCCGTTCGCCGCCGGTGGCCTCCGGGGCCTCCCAGGTCAGGGTGCTCATCGGCCACCGCCCGTCTTCGCCGCGGCCGTCGTCGTGCACGGGGCGGGGGGAGCGGCGGCCCGGCCGGGTTGTGCGGCGCCGAGGCTGCGGCCGGTGTGGTGGAAGAAGACGTCGTCGAGCGTCGGCGGGGTCGCGGAGGCGGCGTTCACCGCGATGCCGCTCGCCTCCAGCGCCGCGCACAGCCGGGGGATCCAGGAGCTGCCGCCCGGGACCCGCAGGGAGACGCCGTCCGCGTCGACGGTGACGGCCCGGTCGGGCGGCACCAGGCCGCGTACGACCTGCCGGGCCGCCGTGTCGTCGCCGGTGCGCAGGACGACCAGGTCGTCCCCGATCGCGGCCTTGAGCGCCTCGGGCGCGCCCTGTGCCACCAGCCGGCCGCGGTCGATGATGGCGAGGCGGTCGCAGTTCTCCGCCTCCTCCAGGTAGTGCGTGGTGACGAAGAGGGTGCTGCCGTGCCGCTCGCGCAGCGTGCGCAGGTGCTCCCAGACCTGGGCCCGGGCGTGGGGGTCGAGTCCGGTGGTCGGCTCGTCGAGGAACAGCACCCCGGGGGCGTGCAGCAGCTGGCGGGCGATCTCCAGGCGCCGCCGCATGCCGCCGGACAGGGTGCGCACGGGGGAGCGGCGCCGGTCGGTCAGCCCGGCCGTGTCGAGGACCTCGGCGGCGCGCCGACGGGCGTCGCGGCGGGACAGGCCGTAGAGGCGCGCGTGGATGTGGAGGTTCTGCTCGGCCGTCAGGTCCGGGTCCACGGCGCTGTGCTGGAAGAGCATCCCGACCCTGCGCCGTACCGCGTGGGGCTGGGTGAGGACGTCGGCGCCGGCCACCGTGGCACGGCCGGACGTGGGTCGGGCCAGCGCGCACAGCATGGCGATGGTGGTGGATTTCCCCGCTCCGTTGGGCCCGAGGAACGCGAAGGTCTCGCCCCGCTCCACGTCCAGGTCCAGTCCGCTCACGGCATGGGTGGTCGTGCCCTCCGGTCCGGGATAGCTCTTGACCAGACCGCGCGTGCTGATGGCGTACGCGGGCTCGGGAAGGTCTTCTGGGGCGTGCGGGCCCGCCGGGACGGCCGTCCTGAGGGCCGCCGGGGCGAGGGCGTCATCGCCGGCGTGTCGCTGCATGGGTCTGGTCCTCGTCTACGGGTTCGCCGGGCCGGCGGCCCCCGGCGTGGCCGGCCGTGCTCCGGGGGCGTGCCGCTGTTCCGGCCGTGATTCCGGCCGGCGGCTGCCCGGGACAGCCGCCGGCCGGATGGAGCGTCTGCCTTAGGCGCAGCTGATGCCGATGCAGATGGTGTTGAGGAGGGTCAGCAGACCGACGCACTCGCAGGTCGCGGCGAACGGCGTGCCGTCGGCGCCGACGGGGTCGGTCTCCGGAAGGGCGTGGAGGCGGGCCAGCAGCTCGAGGTCCTGGTTCTCCATGGGTTTCTCCTTCTGTGAGGCGGCGGCAGCACTTCTCTGCCGCTCGACCCGGCGTCCGGACCGTCCGGCGCCGGGAGTCTGTGGGGGAACGTCCGCAGGGGGAAGGCAGGGACGACGACGGACACGTCGATCCCGTTCCTGCGTGGTTCGCGGTACGTGGTTCGCGGTACGCGGGGGAGGGGGCGGGGCCGCCGCGTCGGACTCCCGGCCCCGGCCGCTCAACCCCGCTGCTCGACCATCCAGTGCCGGTGGCCGGCGTGACGGTTCCTCAGGAGGAAGGCGAGGATTCCGGCCGAACCGTCGCTCCACCCGGTCGAGACGTCCCCGTACTCGTTGGGGAAGACCACGTGACCCCGGCGTCGGGCCCCCTCGGCCAGGATGAGGCCCGCCAGTTCCCCGGCCGCCTCCCGGTGGACGGGGTCTCCCGTGGCGTCGGCCATGTCGAGGAGGAAGTCGCCGTTGCCCGCCAGGCCGTGGCACTGGGCGAGCGCGGCGCGGGGAGCGCGTTCCACGACGGCGCGCGCGCTGCCGCGGGCGAGGTCGCCGAACCTGTCGTCCCCGGTGGCCTGCCACAACCGGACGAGGAAGGTGCCGATGCCCGCCGAGCCGTGGCACCAGTACGGAGCCGTGGGCACGTCGCCCGACTGGGCGGGCCACTGCGCCGTTTCGCCGACGCGTACGGCGTCGGCCACGAGGCCCTCTCCGACCTCAAGGGCCAGTGCCCGGTGGTCGGGGTGCCGGGAGAGGTCCGAGGCGGCGAGGAGGAAGCAGCCGATGCCGGCCGTCCCGTGGGCGAAGCCGAGATAGCGCTTGCCGCCCTCGGGGGAGTCGGCTTCCGCGGGGACCGCCCAGCCCACTCCGGACGGCTCGCGCCGGGCGGCGGCCGTCAGCCGGTCGGCCGCGTCGACGGCCTGGTCGGCGAAGCGCGTGTCCCCGGTGCGCCGCCACAGGTGGAGGGCGGCGAGTCCGCTGCCCGCGGTGCCGTGGGTGACGTCGTGGTGGGGCGTCGCCCGCTGCGGTGCCCGTGCCAGGTCCAGCGCGTGCTCGACGAGCCGTCGGTCGTCGATGGCGCGTCCGGCGTCGTACAGCGCCCACGCGGTGCCACGGCCGCCGAAGTGCAGGCCGGGGCGCGGGGTGCGGACGTCGGTGCGGTCCGCGATCCAACGGCCGGCGGTGGAGAGCAGCCCGGGCAGACGCGGGTCGCCGGTGAGCTCGAAGTACCGCGTCAGCACGGCCAGTACCCCGGCCGCGCCCTGCTGGACGGTGCACGGGTCGCTCTCCCCGGCCAGCGTCGACACGGGCCACAGCCGTCGGTCGTCCGCCGGGGTCATCGAGTCGACGAGGTGGTCCACGAGCCCGGCCACCACGTCGTCCGTCGTCCGGCCGTCCGCCGTCCGGCCGTCGGCTTTCCGGCCTTCCGCCATCGGGCCGTCCGCCGCCCGGCCTTCCGGGGCCGGGCCGCCGGCGGCGGAAGCACCAGGTCTCCCTACGGCCGTCCTGTCCGCGCCCTCCGGCCGCGCCGCCGGGTCCGCCGTCCGCAGTGCCTCCAGGGCCCTGGACGGGTCCCACCGCTCGGCCGGATCGTCCCTCATCAGCCCGAGGATCATGTCCACCACACCGCCCGGCAGCCGCAGCGGCCGGGTGCAGGCCGCGAGCCATGCGGCGAGCCGCTCCTCGGCCGGTCTGTCGGCGGGCTCCTCGGACAGCAGGTTCGGGACCTTCCCGGCCAGGACGAAGCAGGCGGTGGCGCCGAGGCTGTAGTAGTCGGCCGTCGCACGGACGGGCGCGTCGGCCAGGCGCTCGGGGGCGCTGAAACCGGGCGTCCCCACGCGGGTCGGCAGGGCGGCCTCGTCCTCCAGGACCGCGAGCTCCAGGTCGATGAGGCGCAGCCCGCCGTCCGGGCGGACCATGACGTTGCCCGGCGTGAAGTCCCGCAGGACCAGGCCGCGGGCGTGTGCCGCCGCCACCAGGTCCACCAGGCGCGCGACCTGCGTCAGTGCGTCGGCGCGGTACCGCTCGCCGCCCACGTCGCGGAAGTGCTCGGCCACCCAGGTGCGCAGCGTCACGCCCGGCACCTCGTCCTGGGCCAGGAACAGGTGCCCGCCGTGCTCGAACAGCGCCAGCGCTTCCGGAGCCAGCCCCGTCCCCTTGAGCTTCTCCAGCGTCCGGGCCTCGGCGCGCAGCCAGTCCCGGACGTCGCCGCCGGAGGCGTCGCCCTCCACGTGCGGCCGGGCCTCCTTGATCACCACGCCCGCGCCCGTACGGGTGTCGCTGCCCCGGTAGACGCCGCCCTTGTTGGTCTGCCGGATGGCCTCCCGCACCGCGAAGCGGCCGCCGAGCACCACCGGACGGCTCGTCGTCTCCCCGCCCTGCGGTGCCACCGGCACCGCGGCGGGGAACGGACAGACGGCCCAGGGCGGCGGCGCGTACCGGCCGGTGCGCTTGTCCTCCACGGGATTGCCGTCGGGGTCCTCGATGAACCACACCAGCAGGCCGTCGTCCGACAGCCGCCGCCGGCCGACGAAGGCCCCGTAGCGGTAGTGCACCAGACTGCGCGCGGCGTAGGGCTGATCGGACAGGATCCGCGGACCGGCGAGACCCGCCGTCGCCGCGTGCAGGTCCCGGGCGAGCCCGGCCGCCTCGGCGTCGGAACGCGGATAGACGGTGATGAACTTGCCCGAGCTCCCGCGCGGCGTCGCCCTGGAGTTCAGCGCGCTGACCTGCTCCAGCGACCGGGCGAACTTGAAGCCCGACCCCTCCCGCAGCAGCACGTCCAGGGCCCTGGTGAGGACCTCGGGCGCGGAGGCGGCCGTGGCCGACACGTGCAGCTTCCATCCCTGCTCGCGCCGCGTCCCGGTCACGGGCGCGACCCGGCACCACATCTCGTCCGCCTCGACCGCCCAGCGCGCACCCGTACCCGTGGTGTGCAGCGCCCGGCGGAGCAGGTCTTCCAGTTCGACTTCGGTAGCGCTCGTCATTGCGTGTCCCTCTCAACGGTGAGAACCGCTGACGGGAAAGTGCCCGATGACATAAACAGACCAACACGCACCCACCTGGATTCACTTCATCCAGCGAGCGCACGACGCGGTACCGCCAGGAGGGGGGCGCGCTCCGGCGCAGAAGAATGCGCCGGGGCGCACGAAGTCATGCCGGGCAGCCGGAATCGGCCACGACGTAGTGACCGGGGGCGGTCTGCCGGAGGGTGTGGGTGGTGAACGTGTTCCACAGCCCCATGGCCTGGCCGGAGCCCGTGGCGTAGGTGAGGCCGCCGCTCCGGTAGGCGCGTCCGGCGACCGTGTGGTCGTAGTTGCTCGCCGTGTGGCAGGTGGGCGTGTACCCGGTGGTGGTCGCCGTCACGGCCGCCGACACCGGGCCCGCCGCGCCCGAGGCGTCGACGGCCGCGACCGTGTAGCCGTACGCCGTCCCCGGGGCGAGGCCGGTGTCGGTGTACGCGGTCGAGGACGTGCTGCCCACCTTCGTACCGCCGCGGAGGACGTCGTACGAGACCGCGCCGGCCACCGCGTCCCAGCCGAGGGACGCGGTCGTGTCGGTGACCGAGGCGACCGCCAGTCCGGTGGGGGCGGGCGGGGACCCGGGGCCGGGTTCCTGCCCGGCGCCGTCGAGGCCCCAGAAGCGGGCGGTGTGGTAGCTGGAGCAGATGGTGTCGAGGTAGTACGTGCCGGTGCTGCCGCACTGGTCCGGGCCGCTGCCCGGGTCGACCGCGAGGCCGTGGGCCATGCCGGACAGGGAGTACACCTGGACGGCGGGCCTGCCGGAGGCGTCGTCGTACTCGTTCAGGGTGGCGCCCCCGCCCAGGCTCCGGGTGCGGGAGGGCGTCTGGCCGATCCCCCAGACGTCGGTCCACTGGTCGCGCAGCTCGGTGGCGTTGGCCGGCCTGACGGTGGTGTCGGCGGTGCCCTGCCAGATCGCCACCCGGGGCCAGGACGCGGTGCCGGCGGGGGCGGCCGAGCGCACCGGGGCGCCCCATTGCGCGGGGCTCCTGTCCGGAGGGCTGTACATGCAGGTGTACGCCGTGGACACGCTGTCCGCGCAGAACGCGGGCAGTCCGGAATCGATGGAGCCGCCCGCGAAGACGTCGGGGTAGGCGGCGAGCAGGTTCGCGGTCATGCCGGCCCCGGCGGACAGACCGGTGACGTAGACCCGCCGGGTGTCGCTGCCGTACTGGGCGACGGCCTTGTCGACCATCTGCCTGATCGACAGCGCCTCGCCCCGTCCGCGTGTGCTGTCGCCCGGCTCGAACCAGTTGAAGCAGGAGTTGGCGTTGTTGGCGCTGCTCGTCTGCGGGAGGACCAGCGCGAAGCCGTACCGGTCGGCGAACGTCGGCCAGCCGGAGTGCGCGTAGTAGTCGGCCGCGCCCTGCGTGCAGCCGTGCAGGGCGACCACGAGCGGCGCGCCGGCCGGCAGCGCGTCGGGCACGTAGGCGTACATGGACAGGTTGCCGGGATTGGAGCCGAAGTCGGAGACCTGGGTCAGGCCCGCGGCGGACGCCTGCGGCCCCAGGGCGACCAGGCCGCCGGCCAGGGCCAGCGCCCCCGCGGCGGCGGTGAGCCGGCGACGGAGGCCCGCGACGAGGCGGCGTCTCTTCGTGGAGCGGAACGGAGGGTACGGCTGTCCCATGACGACTGCCTCCTGTGGGGGTGAACACGAGGTGCACCGACCGTGGCGACCGGTGTGGCGTGCATCATCCGGGCGCCCGCGCCGGCTCGGACATGGGCGGGGCGACCAGGCTTGGCCGGAGGCTTGTGTGACGGCGATCCATGAAGGGCTTGCGGGACGGCGATCCACGAGGGGCCTGTGTGACGGCGATCCGCGAGGGAGCGGAAAAGGAGCGGGTCCGAGGGCGTAGCCTGCCCCCGGACCCTGTCGATGCCGCTCACATCACACGCCGGCACGCTTGAGGACCCGGGTCATTCGTCATTGCGTCGCGTCCTGCCTTTGGACCACCGCCGATCGAGCTCGGCGGACCAGATTCGAACTGGCATTTCGACGCACCAGGGCCCGGGCCCGGTCGATCCGGCGATGAGCGGCGCATGCTGAGTCTGGAGCAATAGTCTGAGATTGACCGCGGTCTGCCTCTGCCTGGTTGGGCCATCCCGGCGCGGAGTGCCGGGAGGAGGACTCGAACCTCCACTGGAACCGCGGATGTCACGACAAGGCTCAGCTTCAGCTTTGCGCTCCTCGCGCACCCCGGCCGAGTTCTGTGGCCGGGGAGTCTGTGGCGTCCCGCTACCCGAAGAGGTAGCCGAAGACGGCGTCACCGACCCGCTGGTCGGTGACCTCGGCGCCGTTCGCCTCCTCGCGGGCGAACTTCACCGCCTGCTGGAGCTTCTCCACCCGTTCCAGGAGCTCGTTGACCCGGCGGGCGGGCAGCGCGCCCGAGAACTTCACGGTGGTCCAGTAACCGACCGGCACGTCCTCGTAGTAGACCTCGACCTGGGCCGGGTGCTTGTCCGTCGCCTCCGCCTTGACGTGGTTGCGCGGCACCTTCTTCGTCCGGACCGTGCGCACCACCTCGGTCTTCCAGGCGTCCGTCGACGGATCCTGCGTCCACGACTCCGCGGCGTCGAGCACCGGAAGCTTGCGGACGAAGGTGTTGATGTCCGTCAGCTGCTTCTCCAGGAACAGCAGGTACGCCACGGGCACCCGCCCCACGAGCACGCGCCCGTCGACCGTGATGTCCGCGCGCGCCTCGCAGTTCGCCCAGTCCTTGGTGGCCGTCACGTCGAAGAGGCGGGTCAGCGCCCGCGCGGTGTCGCGCAGCACGTCCTCGGCCTTCACCTGTACCAGGGTCGACTCGGGCGGCAGCTGCTCGCCCTCCTCGTCCTTCGGCTGGTAGGTGCGGGAGATGCCGGCGAGCAACGCGGGTTTCTGCAGGCCGTGGTGAGCTGCCGTCAGGTCCTGGTGCGCCCGGGACTTGACGCCCTTCTCCACGGCGATGATCTGGTTGAGTTTCGTTGCCACGTCGTCGACCTTAGGGCGGGGACCCCGGACCGGTCGAACGGTTTTACGGCCGGCCGCCCGCGCCCGAATCCGCCCGCCGCGTTCAGGAGTTGATTGCGGGAGGGGTTGACGGGACCTCGCCGCCTCCATAACTTCACACCTTGATATAAGCCCTGCCGACCGCTCCGTCGAAAGGCATGTCAGGTGCATTACAAGTCTTGGTCGTTCGTGCGGCGGGGCCGGTCGCGCCCCCGCGGCCTCGCCGCCCTCGTGACCGGCGCCCTCCTCGCGAGCGGCCTGGTCATGACCGGCCCCGGTGTCGCACGGGCCGCCGGCGAGCGGGTCGACGTCTGGCTGACCACCACCTCCGACGCCGGAGGCCGTACCGTCACGCGGGGACTCGCCCCACAGGCGCCGACCGCCTTCGGCCCGGCCGGCGGCAGCGCGAGCCACACCGTCGCCGTCGACGAGGCCACCACCTACCAGCAGTTCGAGGGCGGCGGCGCCTCCCTCACGGACACCACCGCCCACCTCCTGCGCGGCGGTGCGGTCAGCGCCGCCACCCGTGACGAGGTCATGCGCAGGCTGTTCTCGCCGACCGAGGGCATCGGCCTCTCCTTCGTCCGCAACCCGATCGGCGCCTCCGACCTCTCCCGGCCCGGCAACGTCTCCCTCGACGACACCTGCTGCGACCTCTCCGACTTCGGCGCGAACGGCTACGACACGAACGTGCGGCTGCTGACCGTCCAGGCCAGACAGCTCAACCCGGCCCTCCGCGTGAAGGGGGTGCCGTGGAGCGCCCCCGGATGGATGAAGGACAACGGCCGTATGGACCAGATGGGCTGGCTGAAGTGGGAGTACTACCCGCTCTACGCCCAGTACCTGGTCAAGTACGTCCAGAGCTACCAGGCCGCCGGGATCAAGGTCGACTACCTCTCCGTCCAGAACGAGCCCAATTGCTGCCAGGCCGGCAACCCCACGGCCATGAACTATCCCGGCATGAGCTGGAACCCGTCCGGCCTCGTCGAGTTCACGAAGAACCACGTCTACCCCGCCTTCCGCGCGGCCGGCATCACCACCAAGGTCCTCGTGCACGACTGGAACTACGGTGACTACGCGAACTTCGGCGCCGCGGTCCTCGGGGACGCGGGCGTGCGGAACGACCCCCTCTTCGGGGGCATCGCCTGGCACGGCTACGCCGGAGACCCGGCGGTCGGCAGCCAGGTCCACACCCAGTACCCGTCGGTGCGCCAGTTCGGCACCGAACACTCCGGCGGCACCTGGATCGCGAACCAGCACGACGAGGACCTGAAGGACATCGTCGGCTTCGCCCGCAACTGGAGCAGCAGCCTGGTCAAGTGGAGCCTGGCCGTCAACCAGGACATGGGTCCGCACAACGGCGGCTGCGGCACCTGCACGGGGCTGATCACCGTGCAGGAGGGCGGAGCGCGCGCCGGGCAGGTCGACTACACGATCGAGTACTACACGACCGGACACCTCACGAAGTTCGTCCGGCCCGGCGCGTACCGCATCGCCTCGACCGACGACGCCGGCCTGCCGAACGTGGCCTGGCGCAACCCGGACGGCTCCAAGGCGCTCATCGCCCACAACGGCGGCGCCTCCGCCCGGTCCCTCCGCGTCGACTGGGGCGGCCAGTCCTTCACGTACACCCTGCCGGCCCGCACCACCGCCACCTTCACCTGGTCCGGTACGGCGGCGAGCGCACCGACCGGCCCGCTGACCGGCCTGGCCGGCAAGTGCCTCGACGTGGCCGGCGCGGCCACCGCCGACGGCACCCCGGTCCAGCTGTACACCTGCAACGGCACCGCGGCACAGCGGTGGACGCTCGCCGCCGACGGCACCGTCCGGGCCCTCGGCAAGTGCCTCGACGTCACCGGGGCGGGAACCGCCGACGGCACGAAGGTGCAGCTCCACACCTGCAACGGGACCGGCGCGCAACGCTGGTCGTACGACCCCGGGACGCACGACGTCGTCAACACGGCCGCCGACAAGTGCCTGGACGTCACCGGCAACTCCTCGGCCGACGGCACCCGCACGCAGATCTGGACCTGCACGGGCGGCGCCAACCAGAAGTGGACCCATCAGCCGTCGTGAACACCCCCGCACCCCCCTCCCGAGGAGCCCGCATGCCGCATCCGCGCCACCGAAGAAGGGCGAGCGCCGCCGCGCTCGCCGCCACCGCGGTCCTCGCCGGACTGCTCGCCGGAGCCGTGCCCAGTGCCGCCGCCGGCGCCGACGGAGACCCGGCCCCCCGGGCCGTCGACCGCTTCGAAGGGGAGGTCCCCTTCACCGGACCGCCTGCCGAGGGCCTCTTCACCTGGGGCAGCGACGCCGACGACCACCCCGCGCTCACCCTCGCCGAGCGCGCCGACGCCCCCGAGGGCGCCAAGGTCCTCGAAGGCCGCTACGACATCAGCGGCTGGGGCGGATTCACCCACGACTTCGCCTTCGACCGGCCCGCTCAGGACTGGACCGCCCACAAGGGCGTCCGCTTCTGGTGGTACGGCCAGAACACCGCCCCCCTGCCGCCCGGCTCCGGGAAGCGGATCGGCTTCGAGATCAAGGACGGCGGAGCGAACGGCGAGGCGTCCGAACTGTGGACGACCTCCTTCACCGACGACTGGGAGGGCTGGCACCTCGTCGAGATCCCCTTCTCCGATTTCCACTACCGCGCCGACTACCAGCCGGTCGGCGGCATCGACCAGGTCCTCGGCCTCGACCGCATGTGGGGATACGCGCTCACCCTGCCGCCCGGCGCACCCGGCCGCTTCGCCCTCGACGGCGTCGAGCTGTACGGGAAGGCGGACCCCGCCCTCGGCACCCGTGTCACCACGGGGGCCGTGGTCCACTCCGTCGACGAGGGCGGCACCGCCCGCGTCGACGTCTCCGTGACCACCACCGGCTCCGCGCCGACCGGCGAGCCCGTCACCGTCACGTACAGGACGGACGACAGCGGCCCCGCCCAGCCGGGGAAGGACTACTCCCCGGTGTCCGGCAGCCTCGTCTTCCCCGCCGGCACGCCGTCCGGAACGACCCGCTCGATCACCGTGCCGACCCTGAAGGACCGGGCCGCCGAGGAGGCCGAGACGATTCCGGTGAAGCTGACCGTCGACGGCGCCGGGTCACCCGCCGAGACACCGGTCGTCGTCATCGACGCGCACGGACTGCCCTACCTCGACGAGCGCCTGCCGGTGAAGAGGCGCGTCGCCGACCTCCTCTCCCGGATGACGCTCCCCGAGAAGGCCGGCCAGATGACCCAGGCCGAGCGCAACGCCCTGCGCTCGCCCGGTGACATCGCCGGCTACGGGCTCGGCTCCCTGCTCTCCGGCGGCGGCTCCGTCCCCACCCCCAACACGCCCGAGGCGTGGGCCCGCATGGTCGACGCCTACCAGCTGCGCGCCCGGGCGACCCGGCTGCAGATCCCGCTGATCTACGGCGTGGACGCCGTGCACGGCCACAACAACGTCGTCGGCTCGACGATCATGCCCCACAACATCGGGATCGGCGCCGGGCGGGACCCCGGTCTCGCCGCCAGGACCGGTGCCGTCACCGCCCGGGAGGTGCGGGCCACGGGCGTGCCCTGGGACTTCGCCCCCTGCCTGTGCGTCACCCGGGACGAACGCTGGGGCCGCTCCTACGAGTCCTTCGGCGAGGACCCGGCGCTCGTCACCGCCATGGAGACCGTGATCGACGGGATGCAGGGCACGCCGGACGGCCGGGACCTCGACCGGAACGACAGGGTGCTGACCACCGCCAAGCACTTCGTGGGCGACGGCGGCACCGCCTTCGGCTCCTCGACGACCGGTTCGTACACGATCGACCAGGGCGTCACCCGCGTCACCCGCCAGGAACTGGAGGTCGTGCACCTCGCGCCGTTCGCCGAGGCCGTGAAGCACGGCGTGGGCACGGTCATGCCCTCGTACTCCTCCCTCGACGTCCTCGGCGACGACCGAGGACCCGTCAAGATGCACGCGAACGCCGAGATGATCAACGGCGTCCTCAAGGACCGGATGGGCTTCGAGGGCTTCGTCATCAGCGACTGGCAGGCCATCGACCAGATCCCCGGCGACTACCCGAGCGACGTGCGGACCTCGATCAACGCGGGCCTGGACATGATCATGGTGCCGACGAACTACCAGGAGTTCACCCGGACACTGGCCGCCGAGACGGAGGCGGGTCGCATCCCCGCCGCACGGATCGACGACGCCGTCGCCCGGATCCTCACCCAGAAGTTCCGCCTGGGCCTCTTCGAGAAGCCGTACGCGGACACCACCCACCTGGCGGCCGTCGGCTCGCCGGAACACCGCGCGGTGGCACGGGAGGCGGCGGCCGCCTCGCAGGTGCTCCTGAAGAACGACGGCGGCGTACTGCCGCTCAAGCCCACCCAGAACGTGTACGTCGCGGGCTCCGACGCCGACGACCTCGGCAACCAGGCCGGCGGATGGACCGTCACCTGGCAGGGCGCCTCGGGCCGGACGACGACCGGCACCACGATCCTGGAGGCCATGCGGAAGTCGGTCGCCCCCGGCACCACGCTCACCTGGTCCCAGGACGCCACCGCACCCACCGGGGGACACGACGTCGGTGTCGTCGTGGTCGGTGAGAAGCCCTACGCCGAGGGCGTGGGCGACGTGGGCAACGGGCACGACCTGGAACTGAGCGCGGCCGACGAGGCGGCCGTCGACCGGGTCTGCGCCGCCATGCCCTGCGCGGTCCTCGTCGTCTCCGGACGCCCCCAGCTCATCGGCGACCGGCTGCCCGCCATCGACGCCCTGGTGGCCTCCTGGCTGCCCGGCACGGAGGGCGACGGCGTGGCGGACGTCCTGTACGGCCGACGACCCTTCACCGGACAGCTTCCGGTGAGCTGGCCGAGGTCGGAGGGCCAGTTGCCGCTGAACGTGGGCGACGCGCGCTACGACCCGCAGTTCCCGTACGGCTGGGGACTGACCACGCTCCACGGCACCCCACGGGGAGGGGAGCCCGCGCTGCGGGCGATCGGGCTCGCCGCCCGGGCCCTCCAGAAGGCCGGATGCGGCGACTCCGCCGCGGCGCGGAGACTCGTCGGCGGGGCCCGGCTGATCGTCCAGGAGCGCATCGGACAGGACGTCACGGAGAAGACGGCGAAGCCGTTCGCCGAGGCGGACCACCTGCTGCTCACCGGTGACCCGGCGGGCGCGGTCGGCAGACTGACCGAGGCCTTCCGCGCGGCCGGCTGACCGCCCGGCCGACCCGGTCCCGTCGTCCACGGAGGCGGCGGGACCGGGAAGGCCCCTCCGGGGCCACCGGGGCGCACCGTGGTGATTTCGGTAAGACTCCGTCACAGAACCGTGAAGCGGGCGCGCGAACCTGGTGCTCACCTCAGCGCAGTTCGTGCGTTGTCCTCGGGGGGAGTACCGCCATGAGTTCCGTTCGCAGAGTCGCCGTCGTCCTCGTCGCCGCGTCCGCGCTGGCCCTGACCGCCTGCGGGCCCTCCGGGGACGGAGCCGCGGGCGGCCCCGAGGCGCCAGCCGCGAAGCCCTCCGCCGCCACGCCGTCCGCACCGGCGGAGCCCACGAAGCCCGCCGGGTCGTCGAAGCCGTCGGCACCCGCCACGCCGTCGAAGCCGGGCAAGGCGCCGACGCCCGCCGGGCCGGCCTCGCCGTCGACCGACCCGGACTACGACGTCTTCCCGTGCAGCACGTACGACGTGACGTTCACGGCGAACCTGGCCGAGCCCACGACCAGCAGCTACCTGCTGAAGATCACCAGCAAGAGCGGCAAGCCGTGCCGGGTGCTCGGCCACCCCGTCGTGACCTTCGGCGCCCTGGACGGACGGGCGACGGAGCGCGGCGCCGCCCCCGGCGTCGAGGACGCCATCCGGCTCGCCCCGGGCGCGTCGGCCTACGCGGGACTCATGGGCGGCCCGAAGGGCCCCGAGAGCAGGGCGGTCTCCTCGATCGCGATGACCATGGAGACCGATTCCGACCTGAAGCAGGTGCCGCTCAAGGCCTCGACGCCCGGCTTCAACGTCTCCGACGAGAACTCCGTCACCGCGTGGATGGACAACGCCGAGGACGCGCTCAGCCTGTGACCGGTCGTCGCGGACGGGCGTCGTGGGCCCGACACGCGCGCAGGACCGTGGCGCACGCCGCCTCCCGGATCTCCCGCTCCGGGTGGCGGCGCAGCTCCACGACGGCGGCGCGGGCGGCGGCGGACCAGGCGGAACACCGGCCCGGACCCCGGGACGTGCGTCAGCACGTCGTCGCGTGCTCCTCCGGTTCCTCCACGGGGGTGGAGCGCCCGGGGCCGGCGGGACGGGGGCGTCTTGCGTTCCGCCGCACCCGCACGGCGATCACGCCGGTCGGCACGGCCGCGAGCGCCGTCCACGTCGCCGGGTGGGCCCACAGGGCGGTGTCGAGCTGCTGTGCGAGCACGAAGGCGCCCATGGCGGCGACGAACCAGCCGAACGCCGTGCGCAGCGCGTCCTGCGGGACGCGGCCCGCGAGCCGGCCGCCCACGAGGCTGCCGACGACCGCCGCGGCGGCCACGGCCAGGGCCGGGCCCCAGTCGACCGGGGCGCCCGCGAGGTGTCCGGCGAGCCCGGCGAAGGAGTTCATGCCGATGACGAGGAGCGAGGTGCCGACCGCGACGCCCATCGGCAGCCCGCCGAGAACCGCGAGCGCCGGGACGACGAGGAACCCGCCGCCCGAGCCCACCAGGCCCGTCACCGCGCCGACGGCGAGGCCCTTGACCGCGATCCGCCCCGGCGGCGGCTCGGGGTGGACCCGCGCCGCCCTCTCCGGCCCGCGCCGGGGCCCGCGGAGCATCGCGACGGCCGTGGCCGGCATCATCAGGGCGAAGGCGACGAGCAGGACCGTTCCCGGGACGTGCTCGGCGAGCCGTCCGCCGCCGTACGCGCCCGCCATGCTGAACCCGCCGAAGGTCAGGCCGGTCCGCCAGTGGACCCGGCGGGCCCGGGCGTGCGGGACCAGCGCGGCGAGGCTGGTCACGCCGACCACGAACAGGGAGGTGGTGATCGCCTCCTCGGTGTCCTGCCCGGCCAGGTAGACCAGGATCGGCACCGTCAGGATCGAGCCGCCGCCCCCGAGGACGCCCAGGCTGAGGCCGACGAGCAGGGACGCCGCGACGACCAGGGCGGTCACGAGGCGCTCCGCAGCCCCGCGATCGCCGTGCGGACGTCGGTGCGCGGCCCGCGGTTGTACGGCAGCCTGGACAGCAGCACGCCCATGGCGCAGGAGTTGCCGAGGGCGGCGTAGGTCAGGCCGGCCCCGATCGCGGTGCCGATCAGATGGGCGCCCGGAACGAACAGCCCGACGAGGCCGGTGGTCAGGACGACCGAGCCGGCCACGAGCCGGACCTGACGCTCCATGTCCCACCGCTCCGGGCCCCGGTCGACGGGCGAGCCGGCGGCCTCCCAGGCGACGAGGCCGCCCTCCAGGACGCGGAGGTCCGGCAGCCCGGCGCCGGCCAGGGCCTTCTCGGCCAGGGCGGCGCGCTGCCCGGAGCGGCAGACGAGCACGACGTCCCCGTCGAGGTGGGGCAGGAGCTCGGCGAGGTGTTCGGTCAGGGTGCTCAGCGGCACGTTGGACGAACCGGGGATGTGCGCCGTACGGAACTCGCCGGGCGTCCGCACGTCGAGCAGGCGCGGGGCGTGCCCCTCCCGGACGAGCCGGTGCAGCGCGGCGGGCGTGAGGGAGGGGGCGGGGGTGGTGCTCATGGGATTCCACTTCGGATCGGTCCCCGCATACCCAGGGGGGTGTGCGGGAAGGTGTGAGGGGCCCCGACGGGCGATGCGGCGGGAGGGGGGCGGTCAGGCGTCGACGGCCTTGGTCGCCGACGCCGTCAGGGCCCAGGCGGCGTAGCCGCCGAGGACGTCGGAGACGTCCCGGAAGCCGCGCCGGCGCAGCAGGCTCGCCGCGATGGAGGAACGGTGGCCTCCGGCGCAGTGCAGGACCAGGGGCCGGTCGGCCGGCAGTTCGCGGGCGCGCTCCGGGAGTTCGCTCAGCGGGATGTGCAGGGCCGACCCGATGGAACCGTTCGCCGCGCGCTCCCCGCAGGTGCGGACGTCCACGACGACCGGCGGCCGCTCGCCCGCGAGGGCGGTCCGCAGCTGTGCGGCGGTGACCCGGCTCGCGGGGGAGACCTCGTCGGCGAGCGACTCCAGGGCGTCCTCGGGATCGCGCAGGTAGCCGGCGACCCGGTCGAAACCGACCCGGGCGAGGCGGGTGACGACCTCCTCCTCCCGGTTCTGCGGTGCCATGACGACCAGCTCGGCGGCCGGGTGGAGGACGGTGCCGGCCTGCTCGGCGAAACGGCCGTCGGCGGGCACGTTCACCGCGCCGCGCAGATGCCCGGCCGCGAACTCCCGGGGGTCGCGCGCGTCCACCACGACGGCGCCGGCGGCCCGCAGCCCGGCGAACTCGTCGAGCGTCAGCGGACGGGGGGCCGACCCGTCGTAGCGGGCGCGGTCCTTGCGGTTGAGCTCGGCGTCATACGCGAAGTAGCCGGGCGCGGCCGACCGGCCGGCGGTGACGAGTGCGACGAACTCCTCGCGGCCCATCGGCGCGCAGGCGTAGTTGGTCGCCCGCTGCTCGCCGATCGTCGACCGCTTCTCCGTCGACAGGTTCTTGCCGCAGGCCGATCCGGCGCCGTGCGCGGGGAAGACCCGCACCGCGTCCGGCAGTCCCATCAGCTTGTTCTGCACGCTGTCGTGGAGCATCGCGCCGAGCTCCTCGGCGCTCACGCCCACCGAGGCGAGCAGGTCGGGGCGGCCGACGTCGCCGATGAACAGCGCGTCGCCGGTCAGGACGCCGTACGGCACCTCGTCCCCGGCCCGCTCGTACACGAGGACGCTGATCGACTCCGGCGTGTGTCCGGGCGTCTCCAGGATCTCCAGGGTGACGTCGCCGAGGGAGATCCGCTCGCCCTCGGCGAGCGCGCGGATCGGGTACTCGGTCTCGGCGCGCCGGCCGTAGCCGATCCAGGCACCGGTCTCGTCCGCCATCTCCAGGTGCCCGGCGACGAAGTCCGCGTGGAAGTGGGTGTTGAGGACGCCGACCACCGTGAAGCCGTGCGCGGCGGCGTCCGCCAGGTACTCCGAGACGTCGCGGCGCGGATCGACGACCACCGCCCGGCCGGTGTGCTCGTCGGCGACCATGTAGGACGCCTGGGAGAGGCAGTCGAGGTAGTACTGGGCGAAGAACACGGCGATCCCTTCGTCAGGAGCGCACGCCGGTGCGCTGGGCGCGCGGCGTGACGGGCTCGGGGCCCCGGATCCGCCCGGGCGGTGGCGTGGGCGGTCGATCCGCCGACGGGTGCGCGGACCGCACACCGGGTGGTGCCCTCCAGGTACCCCGGGGGGTATTTTCACATTCGACCGTAAGGGGGTCGACACGAGGAAGTCAAATACCCCCCTGGGTATTACGGATCGCCGGGTGCGCGGCTGTTTTGCCGGACCGGCAACAGCAGTGGCGCGAGCGGGGCGCGGTGGGCGACGGTGCATCCGTGACCGATGACATCGCAGCGGGAACGCCCGCCCGCACCCCTTCGCCCGCCGACGGATACCTCGGAGACCCCGCGGTGCGGGCGAAGTGGGACGACCTCTACGCCGACCGGGAACGACTCTGGAGCGGTCGGCCCAACGGCGCGCTCGTGGCCGAGGTCTCCGGACTCGTCCCCGGCCGGGTGCTCGACGTCGGCTGCGGCGAGGGCGCGGACGCCGTCTGGCTCGCGCGCGGCGGCTGGGACGTGACCGCGCTCGAGGTCTCGGGAGTGGCACTGGAACGGGCTGCCGAGCACGCGCGGGACGCCGGCGCCACCGTCCGCTGGGTCCACGCCACCCTGACGGAGGCGGCGCTCCCGCCGGCCTCCTTCGACCTGGTCTCCGCGCAGTACCCGGCCCTGCTGCGCACGCCCGACGCCGCGGCCGAACGCGCGCTGATCTCGGCCGTCGCGGTCGGTGGCGTGCTGCTGCTCGTCCACCACGCCGGGATGGAGACCCGGGAGGCGGACGAGAGCGGCTTCGACCCGGCCGACTACGTCTGGCCCTCGGCGGTCACGGCCCTGCTCGACGACGACTGGTCGGTGGAGGTGGACGAGGAGCGGCCGCGCGCGGCACCCGAGGGCGGGGCCGGCGCGCACCACACCCACGACCTGGTGCTGCGCGCCCGCCGACTGCGCTGAGCCCCGCTCGCCCGGACCCGGGCCCGGCACCGGAACCCGGAGGGTGCCGCCGGGCCCCGCGCCCGGGCGCCAGGCCGTCCCCGGTACGCGCCCGCGGAACGGGACACCCTCTAGGAGCTGTCCGGCCGATCACGCGCGCAGCCGACGCGGTGCCTTGGTCGAGCGTTACGGGGCGGCGCGAGTCGACTCCTCATGCCGGGTCTGGCAGGTCCATCATCCGTGCGTGCTCGGCCGCGCCGGCCACAGCTGTGATGGCGGTGGTCCGGCCGTTGTCTGTACTGCGAGCCGTTGTCTGTACTGCAATAGGAGGCCAGAGATCATCCGGGGCCTACGACGGGCGAGGGGCGCGTCCGATCCGATTTGCGAGCGGGGCGCCGCTGATCCCCGGAGCCGGTCCGCAGCGTCAACGCCGCGCTCCCTCCACACGCGTGGACCGAGGGCTCGGTGGAGAATCCGGTGGCGAGTGGTTCACCGCAGGAGGATGGCGAGGAGTTCGGCGAGGCGCAGGACGGAGTCGGCGGGGTGGCGCAGCCGTCTCGTGAGAAGCCTCGTCGTTGATTCCGCGCTGAAGTACTACTTATCTCCGTTCTGCGATGGCGTAGCGGGTGCCTGATGCGTACGCGATCGAGTTCGCCGCCTGACAGGAACAGTCGCCGTCACCCGCGCCCGGCGCAGGGCAACGGGTGCGCCACCGCACGGACCTGGCTGTGCGGGCCAGAGCGGGAAAAGCGTTCGATCACGCGTAGCTCGCGTTCGGTTCGCGGCGTCCCGATCGCCGGATTCCGCTGTTCACAAGCCACTTGAGATCGTCGGTCAACCAGAAGCCCTCGAACGGAGCGGTGGGAGCTGTACGTCATGGGACAATCACAGAACGTTACATCGGATGTCGTTCTGTGGAGCTGGCCTGTGCACCTCGTGAAGAAGTTGAAGTCCGTCACCGCCACGCTGGCGGTCGTAGCCGGAACGCTGGTAGCTGCTGGTACCGGCGTGCCCGTCGCGCAAGCGGCCGTCGGCCCGTTTGAGGACCTCCAGGTCGTCAAGAGCACCGCGACCGTCAAGAGCTTCGAGGACGTCACGGTCTACTGCCCCAACGGCCGGGTGCCGCTCGGCGGGGGTGCCGAGGCGAAGATCGATTCGGAGCCGTGGGCCGACATCGTGGCGCTCGTCAACAGCACCCCCGAGGGTGACGGCCTCGGCCGCTACGGCTGGACCGCCAGGGCCCGCTACGCCCGCGGCGACGACGCCCCGTTCACCCTGACCACCTACGCGGTGTGCGCCCGGCCGGTGAACGGCTACGAGGTCGTCAGCAACCGGTTCCAGAGCATCGAGAGCAACGGCTCGGTCGCCGTCTCGTGCCCCGGCAACAAGGTCGTCCTCGGCGGCGGCGGTACGATCCGCGGCAGTGCCCGCTCGGGCCTGAGCAAGACCTACCCGACCACCACCGGTGCGGGCACCGTCTCCAACCAGTGGACCGCCGCCGGCTACGACTCTGACCCCGGCGACCTCCGGGCCGACGCCTTCGCCGTCTGCGCCGACCCGATCCCCGGCCTCAGCACCACCCGCTACACGACCCCGTCCACAGACGAGTCGGTCGCAGGCGGCGTGCTGATGTGCGGCACCGGCCACCGCGTCATCGGTGGCGGCGCCGCCACGACCCGCGACGACGAGACCCTGGTGGTCAGCCGACCCGCCACCGCAGCCGAGACCGGCAAGTCCGACGGCTGGTGGACCCAGGCCACCACCATCAACTGGGGCGGCCGCAGCGTCGACCTCTACACCATCTGCTACTGACACCCGACCGCAGAGCTGTCGCAGGAAGCCGCCCGCCCCGAAGCCACGGGGCGGGCGGCCCGCTAAAGGTTCCGTCCGGGCGCTCATGTTCGGAGCCATAGGACGGTAGCGGCTACGGTGACGGTGCCGAGGTAGACGTAGCCGCGCTTTGCCGCACCGGGTTGCGGCGGCGCGGGCGTGCTTGAGCTTGTTGAGGGACCGTTTCGACTACTGGATGTGCTTCCGCGCGCCCCTTGCCGTCTCCTGTGCGCCCTACCGTCCGGGGCGTTTCCTCTTTGATCATGAGGCCGTCCCCCAGGAGTGATCGACAGCGAGTACCGGGATCGTGTCCAGGCGTCCGCCGTGGAGCACGTTCCGCTCTCGCCTTCGTCGGCCACTCCCGAGCCCCTCGGCTTCAGGAAAGGCACTGGATGATCCTGCGCCGGTACACACCGCGCCTCTGCACCGCCTTGGTCGCCGCCCTGCTCCTCGCCGCGGCCCTCGTCCCGCTCACCGCTGCCCCCGCGAGGGCGGCGAGCCCGATCTGCCTCAGCGGCGCGCTCCAGTACGACTTCCTCAACGCCGAGGAAGGACCGTCCAAACCCCTGCGGTCCCAGCGGGCCCGCGTCGCCGGCGTCGAACTCTGGGGCAACGAGAAGCCGACCGACGCCCCACGCCTGCTCGCTTCCGGACTCACCCAGACCCTCAACGGTGACTTCGAGCTCTGCCACACACCCACCACGACCACCACGATGAGCGCCCTGTGGGTACGGTTCAACGCGCAATACCTGAACCTGTGGAAAGTCGCCGACAACTCGGGGCGCCTCTACAGCTTCGACACGCCCTCCCGGACCAACGTCTCGGCCAGCGTGAACCTCGGCATCGTCAAGGCCCCCGCTGCCAGTTCCCGGGCCTGGCACGCCTTCGACACCGTCTTCGAGCTGTACCTCAGCCGCATCAATGACGCGAGCCGCTGCTGGACCACGAGGGAGACGGACAACAACGCCTGCACCGGCGTCACCATCCGCTGGGGCGAGGAGAACAGGGGAACCCGCTTCAACGAAGGCGTCGTCCAGCTTTCCGGCGCCGACCCGGACTCCCGGCACGTCACCCTGCACGAGCTGGGCCACTTCTTCATGTGGGTGCTCTACGGGCGGACCATCCCCACCACCACCAACTGCGACCCCCACTACATCAACCAGGCCAGCTCCGACACCTGCGCGTGGGTGGAAGGCTTCGCCGACGCGGTCGCCACATACATCAGCGCCGAGTCCCCTCCGCGCTACGTCTTCAACAACGGGGACAGCATCGCCCTCACCTACGGCAACGGCTGGGGCGTCGGAGACACGGTCCAGGGCAACGTCGCCGGCTCGCTGGTCGACCTGAGCAACTACCACGACGCCGGCTGGGCCCGGACCATCGACATCCTCACCTGGAAGCGGCCCGCCACTTTCGCCCAGTACTTCAACCTCCGGCCCGCCGCCTACCCGCCGCTCGCCACCACCGGCCCCGTGCTCGACAAACTGCTCAAGCACGCCATCGACTACGGCCCCAGCATCATCGGCGACGGCAAGTACCACACCCTCACCAACGGCAGCGGACTGGCACTGGAACACGCCAACGGCTGCTCCATCCCCTTCGACGGCTCCAACGTCTACCTCACCGCCGTCGACCCCACCCGGCCCCAGCAGCGATGGAAGGTGGACGCCAACGCGGACGGCACGGTCAGGATCACCGACGGCTGCTCCACCCCGTTCGTCCTGACCGCGCAGCAGAACACCCAGACGGCCATCACCGCCAGGCCCGTCTCGGCAAATCCGCCCTACAAGGCATGGAATGCCACCAAGGCCAACGGCACTTGGCGGTTCGCCCTACCGGTCACCGAGAACACCCTCGACACCCAGGGCGTCTACTCAGGGGCCCTCGCCACCGTGAGGCAGCCGACCGGGGCGAACTCCCAGTCCTGGGTAGCCATGCCCTGACCACCCCCACTCGCGACGAGTCCGCCGCACCCCCCTGCCCAGGGAAGTGCGGCGCACTCGCCACCACGGCCTGACCCAGTAAGCGCCATGACGTGCGTTCATCCCGGCTAGGACGTGTCCGGCCGATCATGTGACTACTCCGTGCCCGAGTCGTTGCTGTGGGCATGGGGCGGGGAGACCTGAGTGGTGCCGAGTGGGAACGGCTGCGTCCGTTCCTGCCGGTCAGCAACGGGCGTTGTGGCAGGTGGCGGGCTCACCGGCAGGTGATCGACGGAATTCTGCACCGGGTACGGACCGGTATGCAGTGGCGTGACCTGCCCGAACGGTTCGGGCCGTGGAAGACGGTCTACGAACGCCACCGCCCGTGGTCGGCCGACGGCACCTGGGAACGCCTGCTCCAGCAGGTCCAGGCCGCAGCCGACGCCGCAGGTGAGATCGACTGGGACATCTCGGTCGACTCCACCATCGTGCGGGCACATCGGCATGCCGCCGGCGCCCGCACCGACCCACCGGCGGCTCCCGTCTTAAAGGGGGACGCGGCGGCAGAACACCAGGACGAGACGCCATGGCAGAGCCTCGCCGCCCGCCTGGTGGAGGTGGTGCAGGAGGTGAGGGCCTGGGCCGCTCGCGCGGCGGCTTCACCACCAAACTCCACCTCAGCGCGGACGGCCGCTGTCCCTGATCGTCACACCGGGACAACGGGCCGACTGTATCCAGTTCAAGCCCGTGCTGGAGAAGATTCACGTCCCGCGGATCGGGCCGGGCAGGCCGCGTAACAAGCCCGACAGCCTCACAGCGGACAAGGCTTACAGCAACGGGCCCCGCCGCGAATATCTCCGGCGCCGGGGTATCCGACACGTGATTCCGGAGAAGACCGACAGCCAGGCCGCCCGCCTGCGCAAAGGGCCACGCGGCGGACGGCCGCCCGGTTTCGACGAGGACCGCTACAAGAAACGCAACACCGTCGAACGGGCGATCAACCGGCTCAAGCACGCCAGAGCCGTGGCCACCCGCTACGACAAGCGCGGCTACATCTTCCTCGGGACCGCAACTGCTGCAACCCTCGTCATCTGGCTCCGCACGTGATCGGCCGGACAAGTCCTAGGAGGACTCCAGCAGCTCCTTGAGCCGGGCCAGATCGGCGGCGACCGTCTCGGCGTCGCGCTCGAAGTCGGCGTCGCTCGTCCCCGGCTGCCGGCGGAGGGTGAACACCACCTCGCTCCCCGCGCCGTCGGCGATCACGCGGACCGGGTTGTGGAAGGTCTCCCCGGAGGAGAGCGTGACGTCGTGGTCGAGCACGCCCAGCTCGTTGCGGGGCGCGAACCTGACCGTGACGCGTCCCAGGGGGGAGGAGTCCGCGACCCACTGGTCGCCGACCTTCTCGATGGAGCCCCCCAACCCGTGGGCCCACGCGGGCAGGTTGGCCGGATCCGACGCATAGGCGTAGACCTCGTCGACGGTCCGGTCGACGTGCACGCCGAGGTGGCGTGATTCCTTGCCGGTGACGTTCATGGCGTCGACGTTACCGGCCGAACTCCTCCGCCAGCAGCGCGGCGGCGCGGGCCACCAGCGGGTCGTCGGCGGGGGCGTCCTCCGCGGGCCGGGTGGAGAGGACGGCGAGGACGACCGGCGTGCCGTCCGGCCGCCAGGCGACCCCCACGTCGTTGGCGCCGCCGTGGCGGGCGGACCCGGTCTTGTCGGCGAGGAGCCAGTCGGCGGGCAGGCCGCGGCGGAACCGCTCGCCGCCGGTGGTGTTGCGGAGCATCCAGTCGGTGAGCCGCTCGCGGTCGTGGGGTTCCAGGGCGTCGCCGAGCACGAGGCGGGCGTGGTCGAGGCCGATGGCGTACGGGGTGGTGGTGTCGGTGTCCCGTCGGGGCTCCGCCGAGTTGAGCTCGGGCTCCCACCGGTCGAGCCGGGTGGCGCGGTCCCCGATCGAGCGGCAGAAGCGGGTGACGGCGGTGGGGCCGCCCAGCTGCTCCAGGAGCAGGTTGGCGGCGGTGTTGTCGCTGAAGCGGAGGGCGGCGTCGCAGAGCTCGGAGACGGTCATGCCGCCCGAGACGTTCTCGGCCGACCCCGTGACCGGCGAGTGTCCGGACCTTTCGACGCACGCCCGGGTGTAGTGGACGCGCCGGGCGAGGAACTCCCCGTCGTGGTCCAGGTCCCGCAGCACGGCCGCGACGGCGAGGGTCTTGAACACCGAGGCCATGGGGAAGCGCTCGTTCGCCCGGTGGGCCACGGTCCTGCCCGTGTGCACGTCACGGGCGAACACCCCCAGGCGCGCCGTGTGTTTCCGCTCCAGGCGCCGCAGCCGCGCGACGACGCCGCCCGTTCCCGCCGAGGCCCGCGCGGTTCCGCTGCCGGTGGCGAGCGCGGCGGTGAGTGCCGTGCCGACGCCCAGGGTCAGCGCGGTACGGCGGGGCAGGACCGGTCCGTCGGAGTGCGAGTGCAAGGCGTTCCCCTTCGCGTGTTCACCGTCGTGAGAGCGAGCGTTCACCGTCGTACGAGCGCGGTGCCGTACGTGGCCACCGTCGTACGTGTACACCGTGCGACGGCCCGGGCGGCCCCGCCACGCGGGGCCCGGCGGAGGAACCGGACCGGCACGTCAGCCCAGTTGGCGCCGGACCAGCTCGTGGAACAGGCCGGTCGTGTCGGCGAGGAGTTCGGCGGGCGTGCCCTCCTGGACGACGCGTCCGTCCGCCAGGGCGATCACCCGGTCGGCGTCCATGATGGTGGACAGCCGGTGGGCGATCACGACACGGGTCGCGTTCAGGGCACGGGTCGACTCGATGACGACCCGCTGGGCCTCGTTGTCGAGGGCGCTCGTCGCCTCGTCGAAGAAGAGGACGCGGGGTCTGCGGATGAGCGCCTGGGCGATCATCAGCCGCTGGCGCTGGCCGCCCGAGACGGTGCCTCCGCCGTCGGACAGCATCGTGTGCATGCCCATGGGCATGGCCTTGACGTCCTCGGCCAGGCCCGCCATCGCGGCGGCGGCCCACGCGTCCTCCAGCGGGTACGAGCCGGCGCCGCGGATGCAGTCGAGGACGGAGCCGGAGAACGGCTGGGCGTTCTGGAGGACGACGCCGCACTGGCGGCGCACGGCCGCCAGGTCCAGGGCCGCGAGGTCCTGACCGTCGTAGCGCACGGTGCCGGAGGCCGGCCGGTCGAAGCCGATGAGCAGCCGCAGGAGCGTGGACTTGCCGCAGCCGCTGGCCCCGACGATCGCGACGAACTCGCCCGGCCGCACCCGCAGGCTGACCCCGTCGAGGACCAGCGGACCGTCCTCGGTGTAACGGTAGGACAGGTTCTCGGCCTCGATCGCACCGGTCAGTTCGCCGGGCGGCGCGCTGGAGCCGCGGACCTCGGGCGTCTCCCGGAACACCGGCCTGATCTCCTCGAACATGGGCTGCACGGCGGCGGCCGAAAGAAGCGCACCGGTCAGCTGCGTGACCGAGGACAGCATCATCGTGACGGCCGTGCTGAAGGTGAGGAACTCGCTCGCGGACAGGCTGCCGCGGGCCGGGCCGGCCAGGAGCGCGAACATCACGAGCGTGCACAGCGGCAGACAGACCGCGCCGAGGACCGCGAGGACGTTCTTGATCCTCCCGACCCGCCGGTGCAGCTCGCGGGTCCGGGCGAACCGCCCCGCCCAGGCGGCGTAGGCGAAGCTCTCGGCCGCCGCGACGCGCAGCTTCGGCAGCCCGCGCAGGGTCTGGAAGGCCTGGTTGTCGAGCGCGTTGCCGAGCCGGACCAGCTGCCGCTGGTACCGCAGCTGCCAGAGGCCGAGACCCAGGAACACCACGGCCGTGGCCAGCAGCAGGGCGAGCGCGACGAGGGCCAGCGGCACGCTGTAGACGAGGAGCAGCACCAGGTTGACCGTGCCGACGGTGCCGGCCTGGACCACCACCGGGCCGATCCCGGACAGGACCCGGCGGATGGCGCTGATGCCCATGGCGGCACCGGCCAGTTCGCCGGTCGACCGCCCGGCGAAGAACGTCGTCGGCAGGCGCAGCAGCCGGTCCCAGACGGCCGGCTGGAGAGTGGCCTCGATCCGGCCCTCCATCCGCAGGATCGCGGTGTTCTGGAGCAGCATGAACGCGGCCGACACGATGCTGGTGGCGATGATCGCGCAGCCGGCCTGGACGATCAGCCCGGTCTCGGCCGCCGGTACGTACGCGCCGAGCACCCGGCCGGTGGCGACGGGCACGAGGGCGCCGAGGGCGACCGCGACGAGCCCGCCGAGGAGCAGGTCGCGGAGCTCCGCCCGCGTCCCCCGGACGCTGAACCGGAGCAGCCGCAGCAGGCCGAGGGGCCGGTCGGGCAGCGGTCGGTAGAACATGACGGCCCGCGGCGCGAACGCCGCGGCCCCGGCCCGGTCGACGCGCTCCCGCTCACCGGTGGCGGGGTCGAAGGCCACGTACCGGCCGCGCCGCCACAGCAGGGCGACGGGGGCCCCGTCCGCCGCGCGGTGCCCGACGAGGGGCCCGCTGTCCTCGCGCCACCAGCGGTCGCCGAGCCGGACGCCCCGGGTGCGGATCCGGGAGGCGAGCGCGATGCGTTCGACGGGGTCGGGCTGCCCGGGGTCCGCGACCGCGTCGGCCGGATCGGCGAGGGCGATGCGCGCCTCGGCGGCGACCGCCCGGCACACGGCGTAGGTCGCGTCGTCGTCGGCCCGGCCCCGCGGGGCGCCGCCGGAGCGGCCGATGGAGGCGAGGAGCGTGCGGTCGGCCCGCGTGCGTGCGGCCCGACCGGCCTCGATCCCCGCGGCCGCGCGGTCCTCGTGGTCGCGTTCGAGCTGCTCGATCCAGCCCTCCAGGGCATGGAGCAGCCGGTACTGCTGGTCGACCATGCCCTGCCAGGTCGCGGGGTCCACGAGGAGGGTTCCGGAGCCGTCGCCCCCGTGCCCCCCGTACCCCTCGTGGCCCGTCACGTAGGCGGCTCCGTACGCGATGCTCCCGGGGGCGATCCGCATCCAGAGGACGTCGTCGTCGGCCGTGCCCGGGGCGTCGCCGGGGCCGCCGTCCAGGGCCGCCTGGTACAGGACGCGCAGCCCGCGCCCGATGCCGAGCGCGAAGGCGTGCTCCAGGGGACTGAGCGGGGCCTCGGCCCCCGTGCCGTACGCGTTCTGGTCCTCGTACCACTGGCCCTCGTACCACTGCCCGCCGGAGGCCTGCTGTCCGTACCCCTGGCCGTGCCCCTCCGGGGAGTGCGTCCGGCCGACCGGGTACGGCAGTTCGCGCAGCTCGACGCGGCGCAGCAGACAACCCTGGGCGGGACGGCCGATCAGGGTGTGCGCGGGGCCGTCGACCGGGCCGAGCAGCAGCGCGCCCGCTTCGAGACGGCCCAGGAAGTGCCAGGGGCCGAGCCGCGCCGCGTCCACGGCGAACAGGTCGAGGGCCCCCTCGACGACGAGCCAGAGGACGTGCGGGCCTTCGAGGGCGAGGCTGCGCAGCCCCGCGCAGTCGACCCCGGTGCCGAGGGCGCCCAGGGCCGCGACGACCGGGTCCGGGGCGCCGCCGTGCCGTACGCCGGCGAGATCGGCGGGCGGATGGGGGACGTTCACCTCAGTGCTCCTCGATCAGACCGGCGTACGTGCCCCGCGCCGCGACGAGCTGCTCGTGGCGTCCGCGCTCCACCACCGTGCCCCGGTCGAGCACGACGATCTCGTCGCTGTCGCGCACGGTGCTCAGCCGATGGGCGATGACCACGCAGGCGCAACCGCGCCGCCGCAGGTTGTCGATGACGACCTGTTCGGTCGCCGCGTCGAGCGCGCTGGTCACCTCGTCGAGGATCAGGACGCTCGGGCGGCGCACCAGCGCGCGGGCGATCTCCAGGCGCTGGCGCTGGCCGCCGGAGAAGTTGCGGCCGTCCTGCTCGACGCGGCTCCGGATGCCACCGGGGCGCCGGGCGACCTCGTCGTACACGGCGGCGTCCTGGAGGGCGGCGACGACGGCCTCGTCGGGGACGGAGGGGTCCCAGAGCGCCACGTTGTCGCGGACGGTGCCCTCGAAGAGGAAGACGTCCTGGTCGACGAAGGAGACGGAGGCCGCGAGGGCGCCGCGCGGGATGTCCTCCAGACGCATCCCGTCGATGCGGATCGCGCCCTCCCACGGCGTGTAGAGCCCGGACATCAGCCGCGAGACGGTGGACTTGCCGCTGCCGGACCCGCCGACCAGGGCCACCTGCCGACCGGGGCCGACGGTGAGCGAGAAGTCCTTGAGCAGCGGTGCGTCGAGGGGGCTGTAGCCGAAGGTGACGCCCTCCAGTTCGACGTGTCCGGTGAGGCGGCGAGTGGCGGCGCCCGGCGCGCGCCGGGTGTGCACCGGGTCGACGGGGAAGTTCTCGACGTCCCTGAGGCGGGCGATGTCGGCGGCGAAGTCCTGGACGCGGCCCGCCACTCCGTTGAGCCGGGTGAGCGGAGCGGTGAAACCGGTCACGAGCGCCTGGAAGGCGACGAGCAGGCCGACGGTGAGATGGCCCTCCACCGCCCGCAGACCGCCGATCATGAGGATGAGCGCGCTGTTGAGCGCGGCGAGGGTGGGCGCGACGACCGCCAGCCAGGCGCTGGGCACGCCGAGGCGCTGCTGCACGTCGAGGGTGGTGGCGTGCTGTCCGGCCCAGCGGCGGAAGAAGCCGTCCTCGCCGCCGGTGGCCTTCATCGTCTCGATGAGCTGGAGCCCGCTGTACGCGGTGTTGGTCAGCCGGGCGCTCTCGGCGCGCAGCTTCTGCGTGCCAGTGGCCCGAAGACGGACGACGACGCGCAGGGCGACGACGTTGAGCAGGGCGATCAGCACGCCGACGACGGTGAGTTGGGGGTCGTACGTCCAGAGCAGCGCGGCGTAGAGCAGGACGACGACGGCGTCGACCGCCGCCGCGGCCAGGTCGCGGGCGAGGGTCTCGGCGACCGCGTCGTTGGTCCGCAGGCGTTGGACGAGGTCGGCCGGGTTCCGCTGCGCGTAGAACGAGAGCGGGAGCCGGAGCAGGTGCCGCAGGAAGCGGGCGCTGCCCAGGGTGGAGGCGATGATGCGCCCGCGCAGCAGATTGGCCTGTTGGAGGGCCGTGAGCGTCCCGGTCAGGACGAGGGCGGTGGCCATCGCCGCGAGGACCACGCCGAGCAGGGACGTCTGGTGCCCGAGGAGGAACACGTCGATGTACGTACGGCTCAGGGCGGGCACCCAGGCGCCGACGGCCACCAGGAGGAGGCTGGCGACGACCGCGGCGGCCATGGTGCCGGAGGTGCCGCGCAGCCGGGCCGGAAGGGCGGCCAGGACGCCGGGCCGGCTGCCGCCGCGCCGGAAGTCGGGGCCCGGCTCGAAGGTGAGCACGATGCCGGTGAAGCTGGTGTCGAACTGGTCCATCGGGACGAACCGGCGGCCGCTGCCGGGGTCGTTGACGTACACGCCGGGCCGGCCCAGACGGCGGCCCGTGCCCTCGTACACGACGTAGTGGTTGAACTCCCAGAAGAGGATGGCCGGGGCGGGCACCTCCGCGAGCGCGGCCAGGTCCATCTGCATGCCCTTGGCCCGGAGCCCGTAGCCGCGGGCCGCTTTGAGGAGGTTCCCGGCCCGGGACCCGTCGCGGGAGACGCCGCAGGCGATGCGGAGCTCCTCCAGCGAGACGAAACGGCCGTGGTGCCCGAGGACCGTCGCGAGGGCGGCGGCGCCGCACTCGACCGCCTCCATCTGGAGCACCGTGGGAGTGCGGACGGTCCCGGGCCGGCGGCCCCGGGGGACCCGCGCACGACGTCGGGGACCGCCCGCCGGCGGCAGCCTGCGGGCCGAGCCGCGCGACCCGCCGGCGGACCGGGCCCGGGTCGGGACGGCCGCCCGTGACGCGCTCACGGCAGCAGCCAGTCGACGGGGTGCTGCGCGGCGAGGTGGACGGCGCCGGTGACGGGCGTGCCGGAGACGGGCGCGTGCGGGGGCCCGTCCGCGGAGGACCAGGAGTAGCCGGAGGCGGTGGCGGGGGAGCGGTCCAGGGTGACGAGCACCGCGACCGGATCGCCCTCGCGGGAGAACCGGGCGGCGAGCCCGGCGTCGCCGAGGAAGGCACCGAGCCGGGCCCGTGTCTGCGGAGTGCGGCCGACGGCGCGGACCCGTCCGCGGAGCACGCCGAACCGGTCGCGCGGGACGGACTGGACACCGAGGTCGACCCGGGCGCCCGCGCGGATCGTGGCGGCGGTGTCGCCCTGGAGGTACAGGACGGCCATCAGCGGGGCGTGCGGGTCGGTCACGCGCTCGACGGTCGCCACGTCGGCGCCGGTGGTGACGACCGAACCCAGCCGCGCGTACAGCGTGGTGACGCGGCCGCCGGCGACGGCGCGGACGGGCCGGTCGCCCCGGTCCGTGCGGACGGTCAGCAGCGGTGCGCCGGGGGCGACGGACCGGCCCTCCTCGACGAGGACGTCAGTGACCTGCCCGGCGACGGGACTCTGCAGCAGGTAGGAGCCCTCGGCACGGGTGAGGAGTCCGGGGGCGTCCACCTTGGACGTCACCGTGCCGGTGAGGGCCCAGAAACCCGCCGCGGCCATGACGACGACGGTGACGGCGAGCGCCAGACGGCCCTGGGGGCGTGCGAAACGCACGGGCACGTCGAGTTCTTCGGGCGATTGCAGCTTGGAAAGCGCATTGCGGCGGAACTGCACGGACTATTCCTTCGGCTGCATTCTCTCGTACATTCCGCGGTCGGGATTTCCGCGGTCGTTCTCAGGGGCGACCGTGAACCCCGGGACCGGGCCGGTCCCGGGGTTCACGGTCGATGCGTGACTCAGAGGCCGGCGATGCCCGCGGTGTTCACCGAGACGCCGGTGATGCCGGTGGCCAGGCCCGGGACGCCGGCGACGAGGCCCTCGACGCCCTGGACCGTCTGCAGGGAGCCGACGGTGCCGAGGAGGTTGGTGACGTCGCCGGTCACGGCGCCGGCGAGGCCGCCGGAGATGGTGACGAGACCGCCGGAGACGGCGTCGAGGTCGGCGTCGGAGATCTCAGCGGTCTCAAGGTCGTGACGCATGATGCGCACCCTTCGTTCATGGGGGGGAATCCGTCTTCTGCGGCCGCAGCGGGATTGATCAAATCACGTGAACGGCTGACCGGAGAAATTCTGTTGACGCCCCCGAGCGGGTGTTTCTGCACCTCGGGAAGCGGCCGTGCATCCAATTTCACCGAATGCCGACACCTTCTCCTCGGAACCGAGTAACAGATTCGGGCGCCCCGCCCCGCGCGAGGAACTTAAGCGGACAGAACGGTGCCGTCCGGGCGGCCCCGGCGCCGGTGCTGTCGGAGAACCGTGAAGGCCCCGCCCCTCGACACGCACACGTTGTGCAGGTTCTCGGCAGGGACGCGGCGGACCGGCTCGGGCGTCGGGCGGCGGGTCCGCCTCGCGGAACCCGAAGGTGCCCCCCGCTCCGCGCCCGGGAGTCCGGGGGGCCCACGACGGCTCGTCCCTCCGCATCGTCCACACGGGTGTGCGATACGTTGCCCGCCATGACCGAACTCGGGCCCGCTCCCCGGCCGCCCGCTCCCCTGAAGACCGAACGGCTCGTGCTCCGCGAGTCCGAGGCGCGGGACCGCGCGGCGTTCGTCGCACTCTTCGCCTCGCCGGAAGTGGGCGCCTCCGTGGGCGGTGCCCGACCGCGCGACGAACTCGACCGGGTGATGCCCGAGGTGCCGGGGCGGCGCCCCGGGTGCTTCGTGGTCGACCTCGACGGAGCGATGATCGGCGTGATCACGCTCGACCGGCGGGACCCGGAGCGTCCCGGGCACGTCCGCCCGGAAGGCCGGGAGGCGGAGCTCGGCTGCCTGTTCCTGCCGGAGGCCTGGGGACGCGGGTACGCGGCCGAGGCGTGCGCGGCGGCGCTCGACTGGCACGCCGACGCGCTCCCCGGCGAACCGGTGGTGCTCCTCACCCGGACCGACAACGCGCGCGCCCTGCGCCTCGCGGTGAAGCTCGGGTTCACCGAGGTGGACCGGTTCGAGGAGTACGGGGCCGAACAGTGGTTCGGCCTGTGGCCGGCGGCCGAACGCCGTACCTGACGTCGGCCGCCGGGCTGCCTCCCGCCGGACGGGAGGCAGCCGGGACGGACGGGTGCCGTCGCGTGCCTGTTACCTGGCGAAGCCGTAGTCCAGCAGCTTCTTGACGTCGGCCGCCCTGTTCGTCTCGGACGGCGAGGCGAGGACCGTGCCGATGACCGTCTTGCCGCCACGGGTGGCCGCGAAGACGAGGCAGTACTTGGCCTGCGGACCGGAGCCGGTCTTCACGCCGATCGCACCGCTGTACGTGCTGAGGAGCTTGTTCGTGTTGCTCCACGACATGTACCGGTAACCACCGCTCTTCGTGGTCACCTTCTGCTTCGTGGACTTCGTCTTGACGACGGTGCGGAACGTGGAGTTCTTCATCGCGCTGCTCGCGATCTTCGTCAGATCGCGCGGAGTCGAGTAGTTCTGCCCACCTCCTATCCCGTCGAACGAGTCGAAGTGGGTGTTCCTCAGACCGAGCTTCCTCGCCTCGTCGTTCATCTTCCCGATGAACGACTTGACGCGGGCGGCCCGCGTGGTGCCCGTGCCGAACTTGTCGGCCAGCGCGTAGGCGGCGTCACACCCCGACGGCAGCATGAGGCCGTAGAGGAGCTGTCGGACGGTCACCTTGTCCCCGACGATGAGCCGGGCCGAGGAGGCGTTCTTGGAGACGATGTAGTCGCTGTAGGCCTTCTGGATCGTGACCTTGGCGTCGAGGTTGAGGTTCCGCTGGGACAGCACCACCTTCGCGGTCATGATCTTCGTGGTGGACCCGGTCGACCGGCGGGTGTCCGCGGCCTTCCCGTACAGCGTCGTTCCCGTCCCGTTGTTCATGACGAAGCCGCCGGGAGCGGTGATCGACGGCACCGCCGGTGCGGCGTACGCCTGGCCGGCGAAGAGACCGCCGGCCAGGACGGCCGAGGCCGTGAGCGAGACGGTCACGGCACTGCGCAGGCCGAGTGTCGGAGTCAGCAAAGTCTTCTGCCCTTGGTAGAGATCGATGTCTTCCGGCTCCGCACGGACCGGGTCGCGCGGAGCCGGACCGGGTTCTGCCGGGCCGCACGACGGGGCCGGACGCGGACCCGGCGCATGGAAGACGCACGAAAGGGCTCCAAGGATGTACGGCGGGAGCAGTGATCTTTCTCGCCCGCCCCGGCGGCACCGCGGGACCGCCCGGAAGGCCGCCGCCGACGGGGAGGCACGGCTCGGGTCGGCAGGTCCCGGGACCTGCCACCCCCCCGCCGGGAGTCAGGCGCCCTGCGGGACCGCCCGCTTCGCGGCGGTGACGAACGTACGGATCAGACCGTGGTCCTTCACGCCCGGGGCGGACTCGACGCCGCTGGACACGTCGACCCCCCAGGGGCGCGCCCGGCCGATCGCCTCGCCGACGTTGTGCGGCGCGAGCCCTCCGGCGAGCAGCCACGCGCCCTCGGGCCGCGCGGCCTCGAGCAGGGACAGGTCCCACGGCTCGCCGGAACCCGCCCGGGGAGAGTCGAGGAGGAGCACCTCCTCGCCGTAGGCGCCGACCCGCGTGTCGGGCCGGTCGCTCAAGGACGTGGCCCGCCACAACCGCGGAAAGATCCCGGCCGCGGTCGCGAAGTCCTCCTCGCGGTACGCGGTGCCGTGCAGCTGGAGGGCGCCGACGCCGAGGTCACCGGCGATGCGGGCGGCGTCGGCGGCGGGGGTGTCGTTGACCACGAGAACGGACAGGACACCCGCCGGCACGTGGGCGGCGAGCAGCGCCGCCCGGTCCCGGCCGAGCCCGCGCACACTGGTCCCGCTGATCACGAGTCCGACGGCGTCGGCCCCGGCCGCGACCGCCGCGTCGACGTCGTCGGCCGTTCTGAGCCCGCACACCTTCACGAACACGTGTCTCTCCTCTGCTGGCTCCCGGCGCGGCACCCCGAGCCTACTCACTCCCCGAGCGCCCGCGGACAGCACCAGCAGCTCCGGGCCGGACTCCTCGGGCAGCGCGAAGTTCTCGTGGTGCAGTTCGAGGGGACCGACCAGCGGATGCCGGTACGCCTTGCGCCCGTGGGTGCGGGCGCGCACGTCCGCACGGGCTTCGGGCTGCACGTACGCGACTGACCGCCGGCGGGCCGCCCCCGCCCCGGCCGTAGTGAAGGCGATCACCGCGAGGATCGGCACGACGGCGTCCGCCGTGCGGTGACGCGCTAGGGTGACGGCTCGACAGGGCGCCCGGGGAAGGCGGTTCCGGTTGCCGGCCCACCGCGCGGAGACGGCGGCGGGGCGGTCCGGAACCCGGCGGCCCGGCCGGACGCCGAACCGCCCGAGGGGGACTCACCATGGCCGACACCCTGGTCGACGCCGCCGACGTCGGCGACGACGACGCCGACCGGGAGGCCGTCGAGAACGAGCGGGCCGAACTCCGGGAGTTCATCAAGGGGCTGAGCACGGACGACATCAAGTCGGGCGGCTGGTTCACCAAGCTCACGGCCCAGGCCATGAGCTCCTACGCCGACAAGGTCGACTGGCAGTACTTCCAGGAGCGTTACGAGGGCGTACCCGCGGACGCCGTCGTCGACCAGCGGATCAAGATGGCGGCCCGCTACGCCGCGCTCGAAGGCAGGCTCTCCGCCGGCGCCTACTCGCGGCCGTCGTCGCCACCCTCGGGAGCCTCGGCGGCGCCTCGCCGGCGACGTTCCCGGCCGCCGTCGCGACCGTGATGGTCGACGTCGCGTACATCACCCGGCTCCAGCTCCGCCTGGCCTACGACATCTCGGTCCTCTACCGGGCCCCGCTCGACCTGTCCGACCCCGAGGACATGTGGAAGCTCATCCGGGTGGCCTTCACGATCAAGAGCGGAGAAGTGGTCCGGGAAGGCGTGGTCAAGGCGGTCCCGGCCGTGATGCGGCCGTTGATCAAGCGCTTCTACTCCGGAACGGTCCTGTCCGCCGCGAGGGGGCTCCCCGTCGTCGGGAAGCACCTCCTCCAGCGCAACATCATCAAGATCGGCATCCCCGCGGTCGGCGTCCCGCTCGCGGTGGCGTTGAACCGCTGCACGACGCTGCTCGCGGGACGGCACGCGCAGGCCGTCTTCCGGAACGAGGCACGGGTGATCGAGACCGCCGAGGGACTGAGCGAGCGGAGCAGGCACCCACAGCTGATGCTCTGGGTCGCGTGGCTCGTCATCACCGCGGACTCGAAGATCACCGACGACGAGGCACTCCTGATGCGGCACCTGGTGCGACTGGTCCGGGACCGGCACCAGGTGGTCGACGAAAGACTCGCCCGCCTCGTCGACGTCGATCCCGCCGAGGTCTGGCGACGCCTGGACGCCGAGCCGGGCGACCTGAGCGACCTCCTCGACGTGGCCGAACGGGTGGCCACGGTCGACGGCGCCGTCAACGCGCGCGAGAAGGCCGTCCTCTCCGAGCTCCGCGAGCGCTGCTGAGACCGGGGAGGGCGATCCGGACGGAACGCCGTTCGGATCACGCGCGGCGCCGTGGCGCGGGGCGCCGAGATCGCCCTGCACACCGCCCGCCCCGTCGTCCACCGCGCCGCGTCGGTAAATGGGTTGAGCCCCGGCGGCGGTGCCGGAAGGATTCGGGGAAAACCGATGAGTTCTTCCCGGCACCGCGGTCTCCAGAGTGACCCGCCCCGAGCGGAGGACACTCACCTGACGGAAGGCACCATGCTCGCTCCCCACGCGCCGCCCACGTTCCCGGCCGCCCGCGTCACCGCCGTGCTGCGGATCCTCGTGCTGTCCACCTTCGTCGTCCTCCTCAACGAGACGATCATGGTCAACGCGATCCCGCGGCTCATGCGCGAGTTCGAGGTCACCGCGGCCGCCGCGGGGTGGCTGTCCACCTCCTTCATGCTCACCATGGCCGTCGTCATCCCGGTGACGGGATGGTTCCTCCAGCGCGTGACGACCCGGACCGCCTTCGGCCTCGCCATGGCGCTGTTCCTCGCCGGCACGGCGCTGGCCGCGGCCGCGCCCGCCTTTCCCGTGCTGCTGGCGGCCCGTGTCGTCCAGGCCAGTGGCACCGCCGTCATGATGCCGCTGCTCATGACGACGCTGATGACCCTCGTGCCCCCGCACGACCGCGGCCGGGTCATGGGCAACATCACCCTCGTCATCTCCGTCGCCCCCGCCCTCGGCCCCGCGGCCTCCGGCGTGCTGCTGCAACTGGGCTCCTGGCGCCTGTTGTTCCTGGCCGTGCTGCCCATCGCGGGAGCCATGGCCCTCTTCGGCCGGCGCCACCTGGTCGACATCGGCGAGCCGCAGGCCGGCCCCATCGACTGGCTGTCCGTCCCCCTGGCGGCCGTGGGCTTCGGCGCCCTCGTCTACGGCCTGAGCGGGCTCGGCGCCGAGGGCTCGGCCCAGGCCCCCGTGCCCCCGGTGGTCACGACCCTGGCCGGCGGCGTGCTGGTGGGCCTGTTCGCATGGCGACAGCTGGCACTGCAGCGCTCGTCCACACCGCTCCTCGACCTGCGCACCCTGACGTACCGGCACTTCTCCGTGGCGCTCGGCCTGATGTGCCTGTCCTTCATGGCCCTCATGGGCGCGTTCGTCCTGCTGCCGATCTACCTGCAGGAGGTGGTCGGCCTCTCCTCGCTCCAGACCGGTCTGCTCCTCATCCCCGGCGGCCTGACCATGGGTCTGCTCGGCCCCCAGGTCGGCAAGCTCTACGACCGGCTCGGCGCACCGCGCCTGGTCGTGCCCGGAGCCGTCCTCACCGCGGCCTGCCTCGCCCTGTTCGCCCTGACGGGCGAGCAGACCTCACCGTGGCTGGTGCTCGCCCTTCACGTGGCCCTGAGCGCCGGCATGGCGTTCGTCTTCACCCCGGTCTTCACCTCCGGCCTGTCCGTACTGCCGCCGCACCTCTACCCCCACGGCTCCGCCGTCCTGGGCTCGCTCCAACAGGTCGCGGCCGCCGCCGGCACCGCCCTGGTCATCAGCGTCATGTCGGGGCACGCCGCCACGGCGGCGGTCGACGGCGCGGACGCCACCGGCGCCCTGGCGACGGGCATCCGGTGGGGATTCGGCGTCGGTGCCGTGATCGGCGGGCTGACCGTGCTGGTCGCGCTGCTGGTCCGCACCCCGCCCACCCCGCCGCAGCCCGCCGGGGCGGAGGCCCAGGACGGGGACGGCACCACGGACAAGACCGCCCGGACGCCCGCCCACTGACGCCGGAGCACCGCGGTCCGGCGCCCGGCGCCCGGCCGCGGTGTCCCCGTCCGCCGGGCGCGCGTGTGCGGGGCGGGCGGGCCTCAGTGCTCGCAGAGGGAGAACTCCCGCTCGTACAGCTGCTCGTTGTGCTCGTCCACGAAGAACGAGCGTTCCTTCATGAGCTGTTCGCGGAAGTCCTCGGCCTGTTCGAGCGTCATGGTCGAGGTCTCGGACCACGGCTGCTGCGGCGGCACGTCGGAGGTCGAGACGATCCTCTCCGACGGGTCGACCAGGAAGAACGCGAGGATCTTGCGGTGCCCCGGGCGGGTGGGATCCACGAGGCGGAACGAGCCGACGCGGTGCTGCAGGACGTTCGGGAAGGCCAGGCAGCGGCCCGCCGGGGTCGACGCCGATCCCAGCACCTGGTTCAGCGCGTCCTCGTCCTCCAGGCCGTAGACCTCGCGCAGACCGTCGTCGTCGTTCTGCTCGTAGTCCGGGTCGTCGAGTGCCGCCCGGAAGCCCAGCCGGCTCTCGGTGATGTTCTCGCTGTCCCAGTAGTAGATGCCGGTCGAGACGATCCGCTCGTTCAGCATCCCCTCGACGTGCCAGGAGCCGCCGGGGTACTCGGGCTTGTCCGGGGTGAGACGGATGGTGGCGAGCTTGACGACGACCTGGAGGCGACGGCCGCGCAGGTCGACCCGGGCGGACGCGTCGGGCACCTCGGGCGGGGTGAAGGCCGGGGCGTCCGGGACGACCGGACGGCGGTTCTCCCACCAGTCGTCACGGGCCCGTGCCCACGCGTCACGGGCTTCCGCGTAGGCCTTCTCGTCGTCGTAGGAGGATCTGATCGGATGCGCGGGCTCCGAGTCGTACCACCCGTAGGGGTCGGCTTCGATCCGCGGGGGCCGCGGACGGCGCAGATCGGTGAGCACGTTCTCCCACAGCGGGCGCAGGCGCGCGAACAGGTCCGGCAGGACGGCGGCGAGTTCGCGATGGGTCTCGGGGTGGACGTTGTTGACGTACGACCGGAAGGCGACCTCGCCGTCGTCACTGACGTCGACGTCCGTGGGCAGCCACTGGAACCTCTCCGAGAACTCGTACGTCGAGTAGCGGTCCGTCGGGTTCCGCCACGCCCGCTCGGGCGCGCCGCTCACGTCCCTCACCAGACAGAAGAGCGAGGGGTGGACCAGGTCCAGGACCTGGCCGTCGGATCCGGGATGCCAGTCCCGCTCCGCTTCGGGGACCTCCTCCAGGACCCGGACCGCCTCGCGCAGCCGGGACCGGAGCTCGTCGTCGACCAGTGCGTCCGACTGCCACACCCCGTCGACGGCGGACACCTCGACGCCGGTCCGTCCGTCCCGCAGCGCGGCGTAGTGCACGAGCTCGGCGAGCACGTAGCGGACCTGCGCTTCGGTGAGGCCCTGGGCGACCGCTTCCCGCGTCCACCTGGCGACGACGTCGGCGTCGTTCATCTTGTCGAACCAGCCCGGCTTCGCCCGGAGGTGCGCGCTGCACCGCATCATCTGAAGTTCCCGCAGCGTCCGGGGCGTCGCGAACGACAGGGAACGGGAAGCGCGGAAGGGCAGCGGGAAAGCGGACAGGCCGGTCAATTCTCTTGTTCCTCACGGTCGGTGTGCGGTGGCGGGAAGAATACGTCAGCGGACCGACACCGCAGCCGTGGTCCCCGCCGACGCCGCACGGAGCGCCACGGGGGGCCGTACGAGACCGGATGCGAGGCCTGGCGGACCGACGGTCAGGCCCAGAGCCGCCGGCGCTGCCAGCCGGTCGTCTCCCTCTCGTACCGCAGACGGACGTGGGCGCGGGTCGCGGCGGCCTGCCAGAACTCCACCACGTCCGGGACGACGGTGTAGAGCGTCCAGGCGGGGGCGACGAGGTCCGGCTCCGCCTCGATCCTGGCGAGGCCGTCCCGCAGGGCCCGGTCGCGCTCGTCGGAGTCGTCGAGGTAGCGGCTCTGCCGACCGAGCAGGGCCTCGGCCCTGGCCGTGGCCGAGCGGGCGAGGAAGTCGGCGGCCGAGCGGTCCGCGGACTCCGGGCGGACCGCGCCGCGGACGCGGACCTGGCGGCCGAACTCCGCCCAGTAGAAGGTGAGCGCGGCGCGCGGAGTGCCGGTGAGCTGGATCCCCTTGGGACTGGTTCCGTGCGCGGCGAACTGGAAGCCCGAGGCGTCGACGTTCTTGAGGACGAGGACCCGGGCGTCGGGATCGCCCGCCTCGTCCACGGTGGCGAGGGTCATGGCGTGCGGGTCCGGGATTCCGGCCCCGACGGCCTCGCCCAGCCACGCGAGGAAGAGCTCCGACGGCTCGGCGGGGGCCTCGTGCGGCACGAAGTCGGGGAGCGGGCGGGCGAACACCTCGATGCCGCGCAGCCAGTCCCGCACCGTGGGGGCGTCGTGCTCCGTCATGTGGTCCTCGTTTCGTTCCGGCGGGTCAAAGGGGCACGACCGTCGTCTCGGTCGCCTTGAGGCTCGTCCAGACGGACACCCCGTCGGCGAGGCCGAGTTCGGCGGCGGCCTGAGGGGTGATCTCGGCGACGAGGTCGGGCGCCTCGTGGGAGGTGATCAGGACGCGCAGTCGGCTGCCGCTGGTGGTGATCTCGCGCACGGTGCCGGGCCAGACGTTACGGGGGCTGCCGGCGGGCTTCTCGCGGTGGACGGACACCGCCTCGGGCGCGACGATCGCGAGCGCGGGGGTGCCGGAGGGCGGTGGGTCGGCCGCGACGAGGACACCGCCGCCGTCGAGCGCGAGGCCTTCCGCGGTGGCGGTGCCGGGCCACGCGTTGCGGCCGAGCATGCGGGCGACCCAGGGGGAGCGGGGGTGGCGGGTGACCTCGGCCGGGCTGTCGTCCTGGAGGGCACGGCCCTCGTCGAGGACGAGCACGCGGTCGGCGAGCGAGACGGCCTCGACGGGGTCGTGGGTGACGATGAGGCAGACGCCGCCGAACCCGGCCAGGTGCGTGCGCAGGGTGTGGCGGACGTGGGCGCGGGTGGTCTGGTCGAGGGCGGCGAGCGGTTCGTCGAGGACGAGGAGCCGGGGACGGGCGGCCAGCGCCCGGGCCAGGGCGACCCGCTGGGCCTGGCCGCCGGAGAGCTGGGACGGCTTCCTGTGTCCCAGGTGGCCGACACCGAGGCGGTCGAGCCAGGTCCGGGCCTCCCGCCGGGCCTCGGCGCGCGGGACGCCCTGGGAGCGCAGGCCGTAGGCGGTGTTGGCGAGGGCGGTCAGGTGGGGGAAGAGGGCGCCGTCCTGCGGTACCCAGGCGACCCGGCGGCGGTGCGGGGGCAGGGCGGTGACGTCGGTGTCGCCGAGGGAGAGGTCCGCGCGGGCGCGGGGCGTGAGGCCGAGGAGGGCCCGGAGCAGGGTCGTCTTGCCGGCGCCGTTCGGCCCCACGACGGCGATCGTGGTGCCCGGTTCGGCGTCCAGGGTGAGCCGGGTGAAGCCGGTGACCTCGGCGTGCAGCGCCCAGCGCCCCTCGGGGGGGACGGACGGGACGGCCCGCGCCGGTGGGGCTTCGTCGATCGGCTCCGCGTCGGCCCCGGGGGCGGCGGCACGGCGGACGCGGGCGGCCGGGGTGCCGGTCCACCGTCCGCGCAGGGCGATCAGGACGCCCATGGCGATGGCGAGCAGCAGCAGCGAGACGGAGGTCGCGGCCTCGGGCGCGTCCTGGAGCAGCAGATAGACCTGGAGGGGGAGGGTCTGGGTGGTGCCGGGCAGGTTGCCGGCGAAGGTGATGGTGGCGCCGAACTCGCCCAGTGCCCGCGCCCAGGTCAGGGCCGCGCCGGCGAGGACGCCGGGCGCGACCATCGGCAGCGTGACGGTGAAGAAGACCCGGACCGGCGAGGCGCCGAGCGAGGCCGCCGTCTCCTCGTACCGCGGCCGCAGCCCGCCGAGCGCGCCCTCCAGGCTGATGACCAGGAACGGCATGGCCACGAACGTGGCGGCGAGGACCGCGCCCGAGGTGTGGAACGGCAGCGTGATGCCGAACGTCGACTCCAGCCACGGCCCGAGGAGGCCGCGCCGCCCGAAGGCGAGCAGCAGCGCGACGCCGCCGACGGTCGGCGGCAGCACCATCGGCAGCAGCACCAGCGAACGGACGAGGGACTTGCCGGGGAACGGCACGCGGGCGAGCAGCCAGGCCAGCGGGACGCCGAGCAGCAGCGAGAGCCCCAGCGCCCAGAAGGACACGAGCAGCGAGAGCTTCAGCGCCTGGACGGTGCCCGGCGAACTCAGATGACCGGCGAGCCCGCCCCACTCGGTCCGCGCGAGGATCCCGACCAGCGGCAGGGTCAGGAACGCCACGGCCGTCAGCGCGGGCAGGACCAGCGTCAGCGGCGGGCGGGCGCCGGACCTGTGCGTGTGGTGTTGTTTCATCGATCGACCCCGCAGCGAGCAAGACGTGAGGACGAGGGGCTGCCCGTCCCCCGGCACGGGCAGCCCCTCGCGATCCGTGTGATCCCGGACGGTTACGGCTTCTGGAAGCCGGCGTCCTGGAGGATCTTCTGGCCCTCCGGGGAGGAGAGCCAGGCGACGAACGCGGCGGCGGCCTCGGTGTTCTTCGAGTCCTTGAGCGTAGCGGCCGGGTACTGGGCGACGGCGTTCTGCGCGTCGGGGATCTCGACGGCGTCGACCTTGTCCTTGGCGCTCTCGGCGTCGGTCCTGTAGACGAGTCCGGCGTCGGCCTCGCCCAGCTCGACCTTGCTGAGCACCGCGCGGACGTTGGGCTCCTGGGAGACCGGCTTCACGGTGATCTTCTGGGCGTCGAGGACCTTCTTGCTGTACTTGCCGGCCGGTACCTCGGGGGCGGCGAGGACGACCTTGAGCTTGGTGTCCGCGAGGTCCTTCAGCTCGTCGACCTTGAAGGGGTTGCCCTTGCCGGTGGCGATGACGAGCCGGTTCTTGGCGATGACGGCCGGCGTGCCGGTGTCGGCCTTCACCTTGTCCATGCTCTTGGTGTCGGCGGTGACCAGGACGTCGGCGGGGGAGCCCTGGGCGACCTGGGCGACGAGTTCCTGCGAGCCGGCGAAGGAGAAGGTGAGCTTCGTGCCCGGGTGGGACTTCTCGTAGACGGCACCGGCCGTCCTGAACACGTCCGTCAGGGACGCGGCCGCGAGGACGGTCAGGTTCGCCGACGGCGCGGAACCCGCCGAGCCGGAGGCGGAGGCCGTGGAGCCGCTCGTGTCCTTCTTGGCGTCGTCGTTCGACGAACAGGCCGCGAGCGGGACGAGGAGGGCGGCGGTGAGGGCGGCGGCGGCCGTACGGCGTCCGGCGGGGGTGAGGGCGAAGGACATGGGGTCCGGATCTCCTGGGGACGAACGGAAGGTGCGACGGGGGCCGGCCGCGTCGGCGGCCGAGGCGTATCGGTGGTGCGTGAGGGGTGGTCAGGTGCGGTCGATGTGCACGCTGGTCGATTTCACGCGGGCGGTGGCCTGCATGCCGACTTCCAGTCCCAGCTCCTCCACTGCCTCACGGGTGAGGAGGGAGACCAGGCGGTGCGGCCCGGCCTGGATGGTGACCTGGGCCGCGATGTCACCGAGCTTGATCGCCGTGACGATGCCCGGGAACGCGTTGCGCGCCGTCGTGTACGACGCGTCCTCGTCGCCCTGCGAGATCTCCACGGAGAAGGCGGCCAGCGACGTGCCGTCGATGACGCGCCGGCCGCTCTCGTCACGGTGGGTCGCGAGCCGGCCCGCGTCCGCCCAGCGCCGGGCGGTGTCGGGGCTCACGCCCAGCAGACGGGCGGCCTGCCCGATGGTGTAGGACTGCATATGCGACACCGTAGGGCTATCTGGCTCTCATCTGCAACAAATCCGTAGGACCCTCCATCGCGAATGAGAGGGGGGTTGGAGGAAGAGACGAGGGGGGCCACCCGGTGGTCTCAGCCCTCGGACGGAGGGGTTCCGGGAAGCCGGTGGACGCCGATCCAGATCCGGGTGACGGCACTGACGTAGCGGGCGCCGCAGCGGTCGGACGGGACGACGAGGTGAGTGCCGACGGCGTCGAGGTCCTCGTCGTCCATGCGGGTCGCGAGCAGTACGGGGGCGTTGCCGAAGTCGGCGTCGATCTCCGCCCAGGACAGGACGGTGTGGTGCCCGTCGCCGCCGGTCACGGCCACCAGGAAGCGCGAGCGCTCCTTGCGCCGGGCGGGGTCGAAGCCGGGGCGGGCCACGGCCATGACCTCGCGCAGCAGCGGGCCCGTGAAGGTGTGGTGCTGCGGCCCCGCCGTGGCGCAGTCGAAGACCACCTCGGCCCGGTGCTGATCCCATCCTCGGCGCAGCTCGGCGACGGTGAGGACGGCGGGGCCGGCCACGTCCCCCCAGAGCGCGAAGGATCCGGGGGGTGCGGGCGTGGTGACGGGCGTGGCGTGAGGTGCGGCGCTCGGTCGGCTCATCGTCGGTCCCTTCGAGGCGGTCGGTGCGGCGGTTGCGCGCAGTGATACCCGACCCTCGGAGCGGAGAACCGTGTTTGCCAGTTGAATCCGGGCTACGAGCCGGTATTTGTGAGCTTGCTACGAGGTGGCGGCTCATATCCTCCCGGGTCATCGACCGACGCTCCGCGCCTGCCGGTCGAGGGCGAGCCAGACGCGGTCGCGGGTCACCGGCAGTTCGGTGAAGCGGATGCCCGTGGCGTCGCGCAGGGCGTTCGCGAAGGCGGGGGCCACCGGGTTGAAGGGGCTCTCGCTCATCGACTTGGCGCCGAG